>NZ_RZOF01000035.1:0-15550 GCF_003998955.1 Mesorhizobium sp. M4B.F.Ca.ET.017.02.2.1
GCTCTTGTCCGCCTGCATGGCCGAGCCCTTCCTGGTCTCCGGCAGCGGCGGCGCCGATGTCGCGCTGATGCAGGCGGCGCCCGGCCGCATCTTCGTCAAGACCGGTGCAGAGGGCGTCTATTGCGCCGCCGTTCCCGAGCTTGGCCTCGGCATTGCGCTGAAATGCGACGACGGCGCCGGCCGCGCCGCCGAGGTGATGATCGCCGCGGTGCTGGCCAGGCTGCTGCGTGGCGACGAAGGCCTCGCCGCAAAACTGATGGAGCTCGCCCATCGCCCCGTCGAAAGCCGGATTGGCGCCAAGGTTGGCACGCTACGGCCGACGGCTGCGCTCAACTGACGTGGTTGCGCTCAACGGTCAGATGCGCATAGCCGGCATTGCCTGACTGGGCGAGGTCGGCGGTCGCCGGATCGGCCCAGCGCTGGCCGACGATAGCGCCGTTCAGCGCGCCATCGATGACATTGTCCGAGATGATGGCCGTTTCTGCGCCCTCGACCACCGACACCGCAATGCCGGTCCCGGCCTTGCGGATGATGTTGCCGGTGGCAACGACATTGCGCAGATAAGGCCCCCAGCCGATCTGCATGCCATAGAGCGGCGCGTTCTCGACGACATTGCCCGACACGGTGGTGTCGGCCTCGACGCTGATGCCGACGCCGAAGCCGGGCGCGTCGGCGGGGTAGGGGCCGACCGTCGACAGGTTGCGCACGATGTTGTTCGCGCACACGCCCATGCGGCCGCCTTCGTTGAAATTGACGATCGAGATGCCGTTGGCGGCGCCGTCGATGATGTTGTTGCCGATGACCGCGCCTTCGAAGGAGAATTCCGAATAGAGCGCCGTCTCGCCCGAGCGCGAGCAGGTGTTGCCGGTGACCTGCAGATTGCTGGAGCTGTTGGCGCGGATCGCCGAGAAGGCGCAGTCCGAGACGATGTTGCCCGAGATCACGACATTGCCGGCGCGGAAGGCGTTGATGCCGTTGCCGTTCTGGCCGGTGCCGCCGCTCCTGGCGCCGATGCGCTCGACGCGGTTGCCACTGACGAGGGTGCCGTCTTCCGCCTGCTGCCAGCGATGCACGAGGATGCCGCCATTGGCGCAGTCGGAAACCGTATTGCCGGAGATCTCCAGCCCGCCGGCTTCGACCGAATAGATGCCGGCGTCCGCCGCGCCGGAAATGTCGCAACGCCCGACGCGGCCCGAAACATGCTCCAGCGCCAGCCCGTTCTTGCCGCTGCCGGTGACCTGGCAATTGTCGATGACGAGATGGCCGACGCGACGCAGGTCGAGCAGGCCTTGCGCATAGTCGGCCAGCCAGCGGTTCGAGCCGTCGAACACCAGCCCGCCGAGTTCGATATGCTCGGCCTGCTCGACCATCATCAGATGGCCGTTGCCGCCATAGACGATGCGCGTGGCGCCCGGCACGCCGCTCAGGCGCAGGCGCGCTGGCAGCTTGAGGTTGGACACGACATAGGTGCCCTGCGGCAAAAACACCGGCGCGTCGCGCTCGCTGGCGTCGTTGAGGAGCTTGGTGAAGGCCTTGCTCTGGTCGTCAAGCGTGCCTGGTTGCACGCCGAGCTCGGTGGCGTTGATCGAACCGCGCATCGAGGCTTTCGCGATGCCGGGCAGCACCTTGGCCGAGACTTTGCCAGCGCAAAGGCCCGCAATGGCAAAGCCGGCGGTCTGGGCGAGCAGCATTCGTCTGTTCAACATCGGCACAGGTCCTGGCGTTTGCCATCCCTGTCGCAGGAATCGTGCCAGGCCTGCCGTCGGACTACAGCTTGTACAGAGGCGGCACCGGGCCTAAGTTCATTGCATGAGCAGAGCTTTTACCCGCGAAGAAGACAGCGAAAACGCCATCGCCGGCATTGGCGAGCGTCCGATCAGCCAGCACCGCAACCTGGTGACGGAGCGTGGCTTGGCAATGATCGATCAGGAACTCGAAGGACTGCGCGACGAATTGGGCAAGGCCGAGAGGCGAGCCGACCGCGAGCGCATCGCGCTCGTGTCGCGCGACCTGCGCTACTGGACCGCCAGGCGCGAGAGTGCGGAGCTTTCCGTGCCCGAGCCCGGCAGCGACGTGGTCCGCTTCGGCATGGGCGTCACGCTGGAAGGCGATGACGGCAAGAAAGTGCACTGGAAGATCGTCGGCGAGGACGAGGCCGATCCCTCAAAGGGCAGCATTTCCCATGTCTCGCCGATGGCAGTGGCGCTGTTCGGCAAGAAGCTTGGCGACATCGCGTCGGTCAACGGCAAGGAGTGGGAGATCACCAAGCTTTCGGACAAGGCTGAGAGCTAGTCTTCCAGCCTGACGACATGGTCGCGGAAGAATGCCGCGGCCCCGGCTTCGTCGATTTCACCCGCTGCAACCATCATCACCATTTGGATGACGTCCTCCTGCTCGGCCTCGACACTCAATCCATTGAAGTAGAGAAACAAATCGGCTGCGGCAAAAGCGGTGCGCTTGTTGCCGTCGACGAATGGGTGGTTCTTTGCGATGCCAAAGAGATAAGCGGCCGCCAGTTCGCAAAGATCGGGCTCTCCATAGGCCTCCTTCTGCTGAGGCCTAGCAAGCGCTGATTCCAGCATGCCTTCGTCACGAATGCCCGGCGCACCGCCGTGAAGGCGCAACTGCTCGGCGTGCATCGCCTCCACGAATTCTCGCGAATGATGCGCGGTCATTTCGCGAGCGCGCGGTAGGCAACCTCGTATTTCTTCATCCGCTCACGCGCGATCTTCATCTTGCGTTCGAATTCTTCGGCAGAGTCCTCAAGGCGGCGCAAGCGAAGCTCCTGACCCTCCTGGACGACGACCACATTGTCGCCCGCCTTCAGGTTCACCCGGTCGAGAAGTTCCTTCGGCAGGATCAGCCCTTCGGAATTGCCGATTTTGCGAATGGTGGTGTTCATGACGGATCATCCTGTTGCAACGCCGATTATAACGCCAGACGCCGATTGTTGCAACAGGAATTATAACGGCCTCATGCCGCCGCCAGCAAGCGGTCCATAAGCCTGTCCGCCGCTTCTGGAATGACCGTGCCCGGCGGGAAGATTTCCGCCGCACCCGCCTTCAGCACCGCATCATAGTCCTGCGGCGGGATCACGCCGCCGGCGACGATCAGCATGTCGCCATGGCCGAGCTTCTTCAGCGCTTCCTTGAGCTCAGGAATGAGCGTCAAATGTCCGGCCGCGAGCGAGGAGGCGCCGATGATGTCGACGTCGTGCTGGACCGCCAGTTTCGCGATCTCCTCGGGCGTCTGGAACATCGGACCGACGGTGACGTCGAAGCCGAGATCGGCAAAGGCGGTGGCGATCACCTTCTGCCCGCGGTCATGGCCGTCCTGACCCATCTTGGCAACCAGGATACGTGGCTTGCCACCGGATTTCTCCTCAAACGTCGCGATCTTGTCCTGCAGCCTGTCGACCGCCGGATTGTCGCCGAGCGCATCGCGGTAGACGCCGGAGATCGTCTGCACCGAGGCGACATGACGCCCAAAAACCTTTTCCAGCGCCAGCGAAATCTCGCCGACGGTCGCTTTGGCGCGCGCCGCGCGGATGGCGAATTCAAGCAGGTTCTCGTCGTCCTCGGCCGCCCGCGTCAACGCGGCAAGCGCGCCCTCGACCGCGCCGACGTCGCGCGTGCCCTTCAGCCGCTGCAGCTTCGCCAACTGCCTGGCCTTGACCTCGGCATTGTCGATCTTCAGCACGTCGACCTCGATGTCGGTTTGCGGCCGATGCGCGTTGACGCCGACCAGCGTCTGCTCGCCGGAATCGATGCGTGCCTGGGTGCGGGCCGCGGCCTCCTCGATGCGCAGCTTCGGAATGCCTTTCTCGATCGCCGCCGCCATGCCGCCGAGGCTCTCGACCTCCTCGATGTGAGCGAGCGCGCGCGCCGCCAGATCCTGCGTCAGCCGCTCGACGAAGGCCGAGCCGCCCCACGGGTCGACGATGCGCGTGGTGCCGGATTCCTTCTGCAGGATGAGCTGCGTGTTGCGGGCGATGCGGGCCGAATGGTCGGTCGGCAGCGCCATCGCCTCGTCGAAGGAATTGGTATGCAGCGACTGCGTATGCCCCTGCGTCGCCGCCATCGCCTCGATCATCGTGCGGGTGATGTTGTTGTAGGGATCCTGCGCCGTCAGTGACCAGCCTGACGTCTGGCAGTGCGTGCGCAGCGACAGCGAGCGCTCGTCCTTGGGCGCAAAATTCTTCTTCATCAGGCTCGACCACAGCAGGCGCGCGGCCCTGAGCTTGGCGACCTCCATGAAGAAGTCCATGCCGACGGCCCAGAAGAAGGAAAGCCGCGGCGCGAAGCGGTCGATGTCGAGCCCGGCAGCGACGCCGGCGCGGGCATATTCGATGCCGTCGGCGATGGTGTAGGCGAGCTCGAGGTCCGCCGTCGCGCCGGCCTCCTGCATATGGTAGCCCGAGATCGAGATCGAGTTGAACTTCGGCATGTTGCGCGACGTGTAGGCGAAGATGTCCGACACGATCCGCATCGAGGGTTTCGGCGGGTAGATGTAGGTGTTGCGGACCATGAACTCCTTCAGAATGTCGTTCTGAATGGTCCCGGCGAGATCCTTTTGCGCAACTCCCTGTTCCTCCGCCGCCACGATGTAGAGCGCCATGACCGGCAGCACCGCGCCGTTCATGGTCATCGACACCGTCATTTCGCCGAGCGGAATGCCGTCGAACAGCTGGCGCATGTCGAGGATGGAATCGATGGCGACTCCCGCCATGCCGACATCGCCTGCGACGCGAGGATGGTCGCTGTCATAACCGCGATGCGTGGCGAGATCGAAAGCGACCGACAGGCCCTTCTGCCCGGCCGCCAGGTTGCGCCGGTAGAAGGCGTTCGACTCTTCCGCCGTTGAGAAGCCGGCATATTGCCGGATCGTCCAGGGCTGCTGGACGTACATTGTCGGGTAGGGGCCGCGCACGAAGGGCGCCAAGCCGGGATAGGTATCGAGATTGGCGAGGCCCTTGAGATCGCCCTGCATGTAGAGATGCTTCACGGCGATGCCTTCCGGCGTCATCCGCTGGCCCTTGAGCTCGACCGGCGCGCGGCGCGGAGCAGACCAGCCGATCTGGCTGAAATCGGGGATCATGCGCCGGCTCCGATCGACTGATCGATGCGCACCGGAAACAGCGGCTCGCAGGTCGCGACGCCTTCCGTCAGCGCCGGTCGCCGCTCCGCCGCCAGTGTTTCGACCGGGCGTTCGCTGCCCGCGCGGAACAGTGTCGTGCCGACGATAGCGCGCGCGCCCGTCCGGTATTCGGCGTTGCGCTTCGCAGCGGCGGTCTGGACGCGGTTCTGGATGTAGCCTTGCTGCAGGCTCGCCAGCACGCCGCCTTCGGCCTCGATGCGCTGGAATTCTTGCCAGGCGACCGCGCAGAGATCATTGGTCAGCGCCTCGACGGCGCCCGATCCGCCAGCGGGGTCGGCGACGTGATCGACGTGGCTTTCCTCGGCCATGATCAGCTGCGCGTTGCGGGCGACGCGGCGGGCAAAGCCGGCCGGCAGCCCATGCGCGATTGTGTGTGGCAGGATGGAGATCGAATCGGCCCCGCCGGCGGCGGCCGCGAAACAGGCGATCGCCGTGCGCAATATGTTGGTCTCCGGGTCCGCCGCCGTCATCATGCGATAGGACGTCTCGGCGTGGATGCTGGCCGTCGAGGCCGGGATCGAGCAGGCTTCCTGGATCCGCGCCCACAGCCGGCGCAAGGCGCGCACCTTGGCCATCGACAGCAACTGGTCCTGGTCGACGCTGAGCGCGAAGCCGATATGGGGTGCGGCATAGACCAGCGGCTGGCGCGCCTTCTCGAACATCCTGAGATAGGAGACCGCCGACGCCATCATCGTGCCGAGCTCCTGGGCCTCGGTGGCGCCGGCATTGTGGAAGACGCGCCCGTCGGCCTCGAGCAGCACGCCGGGCACTCCCATCGAGAAGAAATGCGCCATCGACTGCGGCATCGATTCCTGCAGCGCCTCGATCGACATGCGCAGCCGGCCGGTGCCGGCGAAGATCGCCGCCGGATCGATGCCGAAGGAAAGGTTGAGCTTGGCCGGATCGGAGCGGCGCTTGCCCAGGAATGCCACCAGCCAGTCGGCCACCGCACGGCTCCAGGGATGGGCATCGATGCGGACCTGGACGCGGTTGAGCGGCACGCCGTCGAGCACCGCTTCCAGCGCCTCGGCCGTTCGCGGCAGGCCATAGCCGAAAGCGTTCGGCGCGCCCTCGAAAACCAGTGACAGACCGGTCGCCCCTTGCGCGACATCGTCCAGTGCCTGCGCCTTGGCGCGGCCAATATCCGGATCGTCGACGCGCTGGCTGACGATCCAGGGCGCTCCGGGATTTGCCCTGACCAGCGGTTCGGCCGCGGCCGAGCGCTCATAGAGCGGCTCGATGCGGATGCCGTCGTCGCTGTGGGAAACCAGCCTGTCCTCGAAGGAGCCGCCGGCAAGCGCCTTTTCGGCGAGCGCCAGCCAGCGCTGGCGGTCAGCGTTCTGAAGGTCGACTTCCCTGGTCAAGGCGCCGGCGCCCATCCGCACTCCTGGTTTTTCTGCCGCATCAATTCGAACCGTCAGTCTAAGGTTCCCTGTCCGATATCACAATGCGCCACGCAT
Source organism: Mesorhizobium sp. M4B.F.Ca.ET.017.02.2.1 (assembly GCF_003998955.1). Classification (NCBI taxonomy): domain Bacteria; kingdom Pseudomonadati; phylum Pseudomonadota; class Alphaproteobacteria; order Hyphomicrobiales; family Phyllobacteriaceae; genus Mesorhizobium; species Mesorhizobium sp. M4B.F.Ca.ET.017.02.2.1. The sequence continues at coordinate 6,618 of NZ_RZOF01000035.1, forward strand.
GCGGCCGGGTGAACCACCGACCGATTGCCAAACATGCGCAAAGTCCGCAAGCTGCAGGAAGCCCGGCAAGTCGGGATTTGGGTTGAGTTCCAGACTCCGACTGAAAGCCCGATTCGCGATTGGAGCATTGTCGCTGCCGCGTCGCCTCACTATACCTCAGCGTGGCCCTTTGCTTTTAACTTCATCAGGTTGCGGAGACCGGACATATGGCTGACGACAAGAGCATTTTCATCGGCGCCAGCCGCAAGCCCGACGACAGCTATCAGCGCCCCGAGCAGCTTCTGCTGCAATATGGCAACCGCCACGGCCTGGTCACCGGCGCCACCGGCACCGGCAAGACGGTCAGCCTGCAAATCCTCGCCGAGGGTTTTTCCAACGCCGGCGTGCCGGTCTTCTGCGCCGACATCAAGGGCGATCTTTCCGGCATCGCCATGATGGGCGAGGCCAAGGATTTCCTGGTCAAGCGCGCCGAGCAGATCAAGCTCGACCCTTACGACTTCCAGGAATTCCCGGTCATCTTCTGGGACCTGTTCGGCGAACAGGGCCACCCGATTCGCGCCACGACTTCGGAGATGGGACCGCTCTTGCTGTCGCGGCTGATGAACCTAACCGAAGCGCAGGAAGGCATCATGAACATCGCCTTCCGCATCGCCGACGAGGAAGGCCTGCTTCTGCTCGACCTCAAGGATCTGCAGGCGCTGCTCGCCAATATCGCCGAGCGCGCCGATGAGCTCAGCGCCCGCTACGGCAATGTCACCAAGCCGTCCGTCGGCGCCATCCAGCGCACGCTGCTGGTGCTGGAGCAGCAGGGCGCGGCGAACTTCTTCGGCGAGCCGGCGCTGCGCATCGCCGACATCATGCGCACCACCCGCGACGGCCGTGGCGCCATCAGCGTGCTTGCCGCCGACAAGCTGATGATGAACCCCAGGCTCTACGCCACCTTCCTGCTCTGGCTGATGTCGGAGCTGTTCGAGGAATTGCCCGAGGTCGGCGATCCGGACAAGCCGAAGCTGGTCTTCTTCTTCGACGAGGCGCATCTGTTGTTCGAGGACGCGCCGAAGGTGCTGGTCGACCGCGTCGAGCAGGTGGTGCGGCTGATCCGCTCCAAGGGCGTCGGCGTCTATTTCGTCACCCAGAACCCGCTGGATATTCCCGAGAAGGTTCTGGCGCAGCTCGGCAACAGGGTCCAGCATGCCCTGCGCGCCTATACGCCGCGCGAACAGCAGGCGGTGAGGACGGCGGCCGAGACCTTCCGCCCCAACCCCGATTTCGACTGCATGACCGCGATCACCCAGTTCGGCACCGGCGAGGCGCTGGTCTCGACGCTGGAGGCCAAGGGCGTGCCCTCCATGGTCCAGCGCACGCTGATTCGCCCGCCGTCGTCGCGGCTCGGCCCGATCACGCCGGACGAGCGCCGCCAGTTGATCGGGGAAAGCCCGGTCTCGGGCCAATACGACCAGGTGATCGACCGCGAATCGGCCTTCGAGCTGTTGCAGAAGAAGGCGAAAGAGGCGCAGGAGGCCGAAGAGCAGGCGCAACAGGCCGACAGCGGCCGCTCGCGCTGGACGATTCCCGGTTTTGGCGACGATCCCGCTCCGCAGTCCGGCGGCCGCCGCGCCCCGGCGCCACGCCCCTCCAACCGCCAGACCGTGGCCGAAGCGGCGATCAAGTCGGTGGTGCGCTCGGTCGGCTCGTCTGTCGGCCGCGCGATCGTGCGCGGGATCCTGGGGAGCCTGGCCAGGGGGCGGTAGGATGTCTGCACGAGAAGGGCGGAGGTCGCTTCAAGCGCGGTGACAGAGCGCTGCCGTGATCAATCCTTCCTGCGTTATGGCGAGCAGGAAGCCGCGGCGAAGTACCAGGCGAACTGGCTCAGATTCGCGATGACGGATTCACACCGGGATGAGCGGAGCGACCTCACACCGGGATGAGCGGAGCCACCTCACGGTCCGATGGCCGGTCGCTCGCCGCGAGGCCAGCCAGCACACCGGCACGATCGGCAGCGTTGCGGTTCTGGCTCATCTTGCGCTTGCCTTCGAGCCGCGTGATCGGCATGCGCAGGCCAATAATCCCCTTCAGTTGCGCCTGGATGAAATCCGGCGGCGCATCCGATACGGCCCAGGGCGAGGCGCGGCCGCCTTCGTGGAGGGTGGTGAGACGCGTCACCACGTCGAGCAGCCTGTCGGCATCGTCGAAGAATTCAATCGGTCCATAGGCATGGACGGCGACATAGTTCCAGGTCGGCACGACCTTCCCGGTTTCCTGCTTGGCCTGATACCACGCCGGCGTCACATAGGCGTCCGGTCCCATGAAGATCGCCAGGCCGTCGCCCAATACCGGTGCGCGCCACTGCGGATTTGCCTTCGCGACATGGCCGTAGATCACGCCGTGCTCGCCCTCGTTCTCGTCGAGAAGAAGTGGCAACGGCGTCGCCTGCGGTACTTCCGCCGTGGCGGTGACCAGTGTCGCCAGCCGCGCCGCGCGGATCGTTGCTCTCAGGCTCTCCTTGTCGTCATCACGGAAGGCGGGCGGTATGTACATGGCAAAACTCCTTGCGTTGCAGGCGACGATGCCGCAAGTCTGGCTTGGTGGAAATATCCAGTTTCGCAGGTTCTCTGTGGTCCAGTTGGAGAAGGATGGCGTCGCGCGCCGGATCATCGCGGCGATCAAGGCGCAGGTGCACAGCGGCGCCTATCGGCCTGGCGACCGCCTGCCGTCGACGCGGGTCTTTGCCGCCGAATGGGGCGCCTCACGCACCACGGTGACGGCCGCCTATAGCCAGCTCGACGCCGAAGGCTATCTGATCATCCGGCCGGGAGCACGCGCGATCGTGGCCTCGGGGCTGGAGGCGCCGTCGATGGAGACGCCCCTCGAGGCCGCTCAGCCCCGCAACCTGTCGGCATTCGCCCGCCGCCTCGTGGCCCTGCCTGCGCCGGCGGAAATGCAGCCGGCCAAGCTTGCCGATTTCCGCTATGGCGACCTGTCCGGGGCGGACTTCCCGGTGCTGGCCTGGCGGCGGGCGTCGAACAAAGCCATTTTGCGACGCCCCGCTCGGCTGCGCTATGGCGACCCTCAGGGGTCCCTTGCCGCCCGCGGCGCGCTTCAGGGCTATCTCTGGCGCGCTCGCGGCATCAATTGCACGCCGGACCAGATCGTCATCGTCAACGGCTCGCAGCAAGGGCTCGACCTCTGCGCGCGGCTGCTGCTTGACCCCGGCGACCGGTTTGTGATCGAGAACCCGGGCTATCTGCTGGCCCGCAATGCCTTCGCGGCGGCAGGCGGCATCGCCGTGCCCGTTGCGGTCGACGCCGACGGGCTGAGGACGGATGCCTTGCCGCCGGCCCGCCTTGCTTGCGTGACGCCGTCGCATCAGTTTCCGCTCGGCAGCGTGCTTTCGGCGACGCGCCGGCGCGCCCTCCTGGCCTGGGCCAAGGCTACAGGCGCCTACATCGTCGAAGACGATTATGATGGCGAATACCGTCACGACATCTCCCCCATCCCGCCGCTTCAAGCCCTCGATCCTGACTCCGTCATCTATATCGGCACGCTGTCCAAGACGCTTTCGCCGACCCTGAGGCTCGGCTATCTCGTCGTTCCAGCCAGCCTCACCCGGGCGTTTAGCGAGGCGAAACGGCTGACCGACCGGCATGCTCCGATGCTGGAACAAGACATACTGGGCGACCTGCTCGCGAGCGGCGCTTATGAGCGTCACGTCCGCAGCATTCGCAGGAAGAACGCCGAGCGCAGGGAGGCCCTGCTGCAGGCGTTGTCCGAACATCTGGGTGCAGGAGTCTCCGTCGCGGGAGCCGACACCGGACTGCATGTCGTCGCCTGGATGAACGGCATCCATGCCGAACGCGAGCCTGCGATCATCGCGGCTGCGCGCGCCGCCGGGATCGGCCTCTATCCGGTATCGCCGCTCTATGATCCAACCGAGCCGCGACCCGAAACGGCCGGCTTCATCCTCGGCTATGCCGGCCTCGACGTGGAGGCACTGAGACGCGGTGTTGCAATGCTGGCCACTGTGCTGGCCGCGCACCGCTGACGAGATCAGGCTTCAGAAGAGCTCGTCGGTGTCGCGCCTGATCGGCCCAAGCAGGATCGATCCATCGGGCACGCCGGCGTCGATCGGTATGGCTTTGCGATTGGCGCTGGCCACCATCGGCTGGCCGACATCGGCGGTAACGATCACCGGCGTCTTCGAGGGCACGCGATCGTAGAGATCGATGATGTCCTGGTTGATCAGGCGAACGCAGCCCGACGACACCGATTTGCCGATCGAGTTCCATTCCGGCGAGCCGTGCAGGCGGTAGAGCGTGTCCACATTCCCCTGGAACAGATAGAGCGCGCGCGCGCCGAGCGGGTTCTTCAGCCCGCCGGGCATGCCGCCATTGTCGGCGCTGTACTCCCTCAGCTCCGGCTGGCGGGCGACCATCTCGTCCGGCGGCGTCCATTTTGGCCACTTCTGCTTCCACTGCACCACCGCGTCGCCGGCCCATTCGAAGCCGGCACGGCCGAGGCCGACGCCGTAGCGGATCGCCTGGCCACCTTCACGCACTAGGTAGAGGTGATGGCCGGTCGTATCGACGATGATGGTGCCCGGCTTCTGGCCAGTCGGATCGGGAACGATCTGGCGCAGGAACTGCGGATCGATCTTCTGGAACGGTATGGCCGGCACTTCGAAACCGCTGTCCGAGATCGGGCCGTACATCGTCGCATAGTCGCCCAGCGGCGGCTCGACATAGGCCGGCGGCGGCGGCTCGACCGGTTCCGGCCTCGTCGTGGCGCAAGCGGAAACGGCGACCGAGGCGGCGCCGAGCGCCGCGGCATTGAGAAAGCCGCGGCGGCTGAGGCGAAGGGAGGACGGATCGGATGTGAACATGGTTGCCTTTTTTAGGTCTCAAGTCGCAACAAAGCATAAATGCGCCGGTGCGGACTGTTAACGGGAGCACTCTCGCCTTTAACAGTTGGCGGCGATAGGCGGTTCCGATTCTGGCCTCAGGGTGGACAAACAAAGGCAAAGCTGTGACCGCATCCGGCCTGTTGCGTCACGGCCACATGCGGCCTGGCGACCCCAAGCTATGTTGAGATCCAGGTCAAGTCGGCATCACCTGAATACCAACATACCTCAAGCGGTCAGCAGGCCTTCGAGCGACGGCAGGATCAATCCCGGCATGAAATCGCGGTATTCGTCAGGCTGGTTGGCGCGGTTGATCCACACCGTGCGGAAGCCGAACTTGGCGGCCCCCGCCACGTCCCAGCGGTTGGACGACTGGAAGGACACCGCATCCGGATAGAGGCGCCAGCCGGTGGTCACCATGTCGTAAGTCGAGGGGTCGGTCTTGAAGCGCCTGACTTGATCGACGGAAAAGATGTCGTCCAGCACCTGGTCGAGCGCGGCCGACTTGACCGCAGCTTCGAGCATCTCGGGCGAGCCGTTGGAGAGGATCGCCAGCCGAGCGCCGGACGCCTTGAGCGCCTTGAGCACGGCCGGCACCTCCGGATAGCAGTCGAGCCGCCAGTAAGCCTCCAGCAGCTTGGCCCGCAGCCCCCTGTCGACCGAGGGTACCTTGCGCACGGCGAAATCCAGCGCCTGCTCGGTCAATTGCCAGAAATCGGCATAGGCGCCCATCAGCGTCCTGACCCAGGAATATTCGAGCTGCTTGGCGCGCCAGATGTCGGAGAGCAGCTGGCCGTCCGGCCCGATCTCGCCGGCATGGCGGCGCACGGCGGCATGCACGTCGAACAATGTGCCGTAGGCGTCGAAAACATAAGCCGCATGGTGCATGCGACAGTTGTGAGGCGAGGGCAGGCGGAGCGCAAGCGTTGATTGCGGCCAGCGCCAATCGATGCTTGCGATAGCCGCCAGGCCGAGAGCCGCAGGCCTCAACAAATCTCCGCGATACCGGTTGACTGCGGCCTTCAAAGCATCTTCCTATGCCCGCTTCGCGAAAAGCATCTGGACGGACCGAGCAATGACACTGGCGGCAGCGGCGCAATCCGCAACATGGACCTTCGTCGACGGCGACTGGCATGAAGGCAATGTCGCCATTCTCGGCCCCCGCAGCCACGCCATGTGGCTCGGCACCAGCGTCTTCGACGGCGCCCGCTGGTTCGAGGGCGTGGCGCCCGACCTCGAGCTTCACGCCGCGCGGGTGAACGCCTCGGCCATCGCGCTCGGCCTGAAACCCACCATGACCACCGACAAGATCGTCGGGCTGACCTGGGATGGCCTGAAGAAGTTCGATGGCAAGACGGCGGTCTATATCAGGCCGATGTATTGGGCCGAGCATGGCGGCTACATGGGCGTGCCGGCCGATCCGGCCTCGACCCGTTTTTGCCTTTGCCTATACGAATCGCCGATGATCTCGCCGGCTGGCTTTTCGATCACCTTGTCGCCGTTCCGGCGGCCAAGCATCGAGACCATGCCGACCAACGCCAAGGCCGGCTGCCTCTATCCCAACAATGGTCGCGCCATCCTCGAAGCCAAGATGCGCGGCTTCGACAATGCGCTGGTGCTGGACATGCTGGGCAACGTCGCCGAGACCGGAACCTCGAACATCTTCCTGGTCAAGGACGGCCATGTGCTGACGCCGGCGGCGAACGGCACCTTCCTGTCCGGCATCACCCGTTCGCGCACGATAAACCTGCTCGGCGACTACGGCTTCAAGACCACCGAAAGGACGCTCTCGGTGCGCGAATTCCTCGAAGCGGACGAGATCTTCTCCACCGGCAACCACTCCAAGATCGTGCCGATCACCCGCATCGAGGAGCGCAACCTCCAGCCCGGGCCGGTCGCCAAGAAGGCGCGCGAGCTCTACTGGGACTGGGCGCATTCGGCGTCCGCCGCCTGATCCGCGGCCGGGCTTTCCTTTCACGCGGCCACCTGCTGCAAAACCATGTGACACTCTTCCGGAACCTCTCTAGAAAGGGAACCGGCGCTTCATTCCGGAGTTGTCCCCAACCATTCCAGACCTATCTTAGTCCGGTATCGACACCGGATTTTCCATGAGGGAGTACCATCCATGGCTTTTGAGCTGCCCGCTTTGCCCTACGACTACGAGGCCTTGCAGCCTTACATGTCGAAGGAGACGCTGGAGTACCACCACGACAAGCACCACAAGGCCTATGTCGACAACGGCAACAAGCTCGCCGCGGAAGCCGGCCTGGGAGACCTTTCGGTCGAGGAGGTCGTCAAGCAGTCCTTCGGCAAGAACGCCGGCCTCTTCAACAACGCCGCCCAGCACTACAACCACATCCACTTCTGGAAGTGGATGAAGAAGGGCGGCGGCGGCTCCAAGCTCCCTGGGGCCCTGCAGAAGGCCTTCGACAGCGACCTCGGCGGCTATGACAAGTTCAAGGCGGACTTCATCGCCGCCGGCACCACCCAGTTCGGTTCCGGCTGGGCCTGGGTTTCGGTCAAGGACGGCAAGCTCGCGATCTCGAAGACGCCGAACGGCGAGAATCCGCTGGTGCATGGCGCCTCGCCGATCCTCGGCGTCGACGTCTGGGAGCACTCCTACTACATCGACTACCGCAACGCCCGCCCGAAATACCTCGAAGCCTTCGTCGACAGCCTGATCAACTGGGATCATGTCCTTGAGCTCTATGAAAAGGCCAATGGCTGATTGATCGGAGAAAAAGCCCCGGCACACCGGGGCTTTTTCTTTTCTGCCGGCAACGAAAAGTGAAAATCGTTGCTGAGTGGACGGAATATTTCCCCTGCGACGTCCGTTAACGTCCAGTCGCGAACTCTCTTCACCAAGGAGCCACTGAATGAGAAAGCTTGTTCTCGCCGTCTCTATGCTCACAATTGCCGGTTCGGCCGCCTTTGCTGATCCGATCAAGGATCGCCAGGCCCTGATGAAGGAGCGCGGCAAGCTCGCCGGACAATTGTCGAAGGTCGTCAAGGGCGAGGAGGCTTTCGACGCCGCCGCCGTGCTGACCGCGCTGCAGGCGCTGCAGGCCAATGGCGAGAAATGGGACACCGAGAAGTTCTTTCCGGCCGGCAGCGACAAGGGCGACACCACCGCCGCGCCGAAGATCTGGGAAGATACGGCCGGCTTCAACGCGGCCGAGGACAAGTTCCTGGCCGACGTCAAGGCCGCGGTCGCGGCTCCGCCAGCCGATGTCGATGCCTTGAAGGCGCAGCTCAACACGATCGGCGGCGACTGCGGCACCTGCCACCAGAGCTACAGGATCAAGAAGGGCTGATCGCGGTCAATGCCCTGGCTGAGGAAACTCGTCGGCGCCGCCCTCGTTCTGGGCGGCGTCGGCGCGGTTGCCGGATGGGTGATGTCGGCGCCGGTCAGGCTCGATGCCGCGACCGTCGCGCAGCTCGGCCCCGGCGACGCCGCCAAGGGCAAGCGCATCTTCTATGCCGGCGGCTGCACCTCCTGCCATGCGAAGCCCGGCGCGAAAGGCGAGGACCGCCTTGCGCTGACCGGCGGCCTGGAACTGAAGACGCCGTTCGGCACTTTCGTGCCGCCCAACATCTCGCAGGATGCCAAGGACGGGATCGGCGCCTGGAGCGAGGAAGACTTCGCCAACGCCATGCTGAGGGGCGTCTCGCCGGCGGGCGAGCATTTCTATCCGGCGTTTCCGTATGCCTCCTACACACGCATGAAGCCGTCCGATGTCGCCGACCTCTACGCCTTCATGAAGACGCTGCCGGCAGTCGCCGGCAAGGCGCCTGATCACAAGCTCGCCTTCCCCTTCAACATCCGCCGCGGCATCGGCCTGTGGAAGCGGCTTTATCTCAACCCCGAGCAGGTGATCGCCGTGGCCGACGGCGCGCCGGACAAGGTCGCGGCCGGTCGCTATCTCGTCGAAGGCCCCGGCCATTGCGGCGAATGCCACACGCCGCGCGACCTTGCCGGCGGCACCAGGAAGAGCGAATGGCTGGCCGGCGCCACGGCCGCCGAAGGGTCGGGCAT
>NZ_RZOF01000035.1:15560-30346 GCF_003998955.1 Mesorhizobium sp. M4B.F.Ca.ET.017.02.2.1
CCCAACATCACGGCGGGCGAGGGCGGCATCGGCGGGTGGTCGGAGGGCGATATCGCCAACTATCTCGAGACCGGCTTTACGCCGGATTTCGATTCCGTCGGCGGCGCCATGGTCGAAGTGCAGAAGAACATGGCCGAACTGACTGCCGACGACCGTGCCGCGATCGCCGCCTATCTCAAGGCCGTGCCGCCGCATCCCAACGGCTATCCGGCGCGCAAAAAGCCGGCGAGTTGACCGCCTGCATGTCGCCCGTGCGCGACACCATCCACGCAATTGATCTCGCGATGCATATTAGTTGACTTCAATACTCATGTATTATAGGCGCTTCGGCCAGTTTTCCGGCTAACCGAAGTTGCCATGCCCTCGATCGATCTTGTGTCCGGAGCTAGCCTTGGCGGGCAGCGCACGGCGCTTCTCCTCGCTGATGGACGAACGCTCTCCTACGCGGAGCTGGACAGCCTTGCGCAGCGCTTCTCAGCGAGGCTGGGGCAAGCAGAAAAGCAGCTGGTGGCCATCGCGGCGGAAGCCTCCGAGCATGCGATCGTCGCCTATCTTGGAGCCTTGCGGGCCGGCCATGCGGTGGCCATGCTGCCGCCATGCGACAACCGACTTTGGGATGATTTCCTGGCGGCCTTCCAGCCCGACTTCACCTATCGGCCACTCGACGGCCGATGGCGTCTGGTCAGGGAGGCTCGGTGTGCACGGGACGCCGAGCCGCTGCACCCCGATCTCGCACTGCTGCTGATGACGTCCGGCAGCTCGGGTGCTGCCAAGGCCGTCAGGCTGTCCTATGGCAATCTCGAAGCCAATGCGCGCTCGATTGCGGCCTATCTCGAACTCTCTTCGGACGACCGGGCCGCTCTCGTGCTGCCGCTGCATTATTCCTACGGGCTATCGGTCCTCAACTCGCATCTGATCGCGGGCGCCAGCGTCCTCTTCCCCGGCGCCTCCATTATGGACGGCGATTTCCTCACGACAATCGCCGACGGCGGCTGCACGAATCTGTCTGGCGTACCGTATTCCTACGAGCTGTTGGAAAGAGCGCGTTTTCGCGAGGTCGAGTTCAGCACACTGCGGATGATGACGGTGGCGGGCGGACAGCTCCGCCCGGACCTTATCCGCCTCTACAGGGATCACATGCGCGCCCGGGGCGGCGGCTTCTTCGTCATGTACGGCCAGACCGAGGCGACGGCGCGCATCGCTTTCGTACCGCCTGAGAGCCTTTCCGACAGGGAGGAGCGGATCGGCGTCGCCATCCCGGGCGGCAGCCTTGGCATCGTCGACGCCGAAGGAAAGCCGATCAGGCGAGCGGACATTCCCGGAGAACTCGTCTATCGCGGTCCTAACGTAATGATGGGTTACGGCGCGAAGCGTTGCGATCTGCTGCGGGGTGCCGAGGTCGAGACCCTGCACACCGGCGACATTGCCGTGCAGGACGAGCACGGTTTCTTCCGCATCGTCGGGCGCAAGAGCCGCTTTGCCAAGATTGCCGGCCTCAGGATCGGCTTCGATGTCATGGAGCAGGCGCTGCAGCGGCAAGGTATTGCAGCCGCGGTGCTCGGCGACGATCGAGGCTTGCATGCCTATGTGGTCGGCGCCGGCTCGGCGGGGAGGACACACCGTATCCTGGCCGAAGTCAGCCGCTTGCCCGCCAATCTGGTTCGGGTTGCGACGCGCGGCGACTTTCCAAGGCTTGCATCCGGCAAGGTCGACTATGGCTGCCTTCAGCGCGAGATGTTGGAAGGACGGGCGGAGGCCCGCTCCGAAAGGGGCGGCGTGCCCGATGCCTATGCTCGCGTGTTCTACCCGCTCCGCGTCGGTCGCAACGACAGCTTTGTCTCCCTCGGCGGCGATTCCCTGCGCTTCCTGCAACTGGCTCTGGAACTCGAACGGCTCGGCTTGGAGCTGCCGGACGGCTGGGAACGGCTAAGCGTCGCGGAACTGACACATCGTCATGCGGCGGCGCGGCCTCTCGCACGCATGCAGGCAACCGAACTGCCGGTCGATCTGGTGTTGAGGGTCATCGCGATCCTTCTGGTGGTCGTGCATCACGAGACGCTGTGGCCTATCCCCGGCGGTTCCGGGGTCATGATGCTGCTTGTCGGCTACAGTCTTGCGCGTTTCCAGTCGGCCCATTTGCTCGCCGGGCGAATTCGGCACGCGCTGAAGCCTGCGATCGACGTGCTGATCCCGTATTTCTTCATTGTCGCCGCTTACGCCGTCGCCTGGCAGGCGGCCCCTTGGGCCTCGATGACCCTTACCGGCAACTTCGGCTATGCCGAACCGGAACGTCACGAGATGGTCCCTTATCTCTACTGGTTCATCGAGGCCTACGCGCAGACGCTTCTGGTCTTCGCTCTCATCTTCGCCATTCCCATTCTACGCCGGCTGGCCAGAGCTCGACCCTTCGCCTTCTCGCTGGGCCTTTTGGTATTTGCCGCTGCCGCGCGCTTTTCGGTCCCGTTGTTCGTCGAGCTAGGCAACCGCCAGATATTCGCGATCTACTGGGTCTTCCACCTTGCTGTCTTCGGCTGGTGCGCCGGGTTGGCCGACACGCCCGCCAGGAAAATCGTCGTGACCGCGTCTGCCGCCGTTGTGCTGGGGTATCTGGCCTTTTGGGAGTCGGTCTGGCTGGGCACGACGGTCAAGTATTTGATGATTTTCGCGGCGCTTTCGGCGCTTCTCTATCTGCCGCGTCTTCGCCTGCCAGCCGGGGTGGGGCGGGTGGTTATGCAGGTCGCCGTCGCGGCTTTCCCGATCTATTTGTTTCACCGCTTCGTCCCGGAGCTTTTGATGGCGCCCGTCGCGGGCCGGTTGCCGGCTCCGGGCTTCCAATTGCTTGCGATCGCTGGCGGCGTCACCCTAGGCATCATCGCCGGCAAAGCCTTGGCCGCCGTTCGAAACCTGCGCGGCAGATTGGCGGTAGGACGCCAGCCGGAATTGCTCTCTGCGTGAGACGCCTAGTCCGCGGTCGTGCTTGAGCCGCTCGGGCTACGGGTGGCGGTCGCCGAGGAAATCGAAGCCGCTTTCGAAGAAGTGATTGTAGTTGCAGGTTAGCTCTTCGCCAGGCGCAATATCTCGGAGCGTGTAGGTTTCCTCCGGCGAGGAGACGTCGCAATTCGGGTCGTCGTCATGGTTCATGTAGCGGGCGTCATCGGCCTCGAAGACGATGTAGGCCGGATCGCGGCGGTCGGGATAGGAATAGCGGTCGAGATAGGATTTCACCGGGCCGGTCTCGTTCTCATAGGTGTCGACCTCGATCACCCGGTCGAATCTGGGGTCGAGCTTCCAGATCAGCGTGCCTTGGGGGATGTGGTTCTTGGCGAAGACGCCGATGCCCTGGATGGGCGATTTGTCGAGATAGACGTCGACGAGCAGCATGGCGGACCCTTGCAAGACGGTGACTGGCAGGCGCGGCTCGAAAAAAGCCGGGCATTGGGTAGCGCGCGACAGCGGCAATTGCGAGCACAAAATCGCCGCGCATGAGCGCGAAATGAAGCCTCTGAAAACGTCATGCGCAAATCAAAAATTTATGACCGGACGCATCAGTTTGGGAGCGATGCCGGCAGGTCCCGCAATTGGCCGTTGGACGGCCGTTTTGCGCTGCTCTGAACAGCAGGTGCGCACCGCTCAGCGCTGCTGCAACGCCAGGCGCACACCGAGCGCGCAGTAGATCGCGCCGACGACCTTGCCTTGCCATTTCAGCACCGCGGGATTCCGGCGCAGGAAGGCACCCAGCCCACCCGCGCTCACCGCGAAGACGACCGTGCTGAACAGGCCTAGCAGGACGAAGATGATTCCCAGTGCCGCCAGCTGAAGCATCACCGATCCGTTTTCCGGCCGCACGAATTGCGGCAGGAAGGCGAGGAAGAACAGCGCGGTCTTGGGGTTGAGCATCTCGGTTAGCACTGCCTGGCGGAAAGCCTTGCCCGCCCGGATCGCAAGGGCACCGGCGGCTGGATCGGTCGATGTCTTCTCGATGATCGCACGTATGCCAAGATAAACGAGATAGGCTGCGCCGATATATTTGACGATGCTGAACAGCATCGCCGATGTGGCGATGATCGCCGAGATGCCGACCATCGCCATGACGGTGTGGAATATATCGCCGGCCGCGATCCCGGCGCCGGTGGCGATGCCCACTTTCGTTCCCGAACTCGTCGCCCGCGCGACGGTCAGCAGCGTGGCGGGGCCGGGAATGAACACAAAGCCGAGCACGACCGCGACATAGGTCGCCAATGTGGCCAAGTCGATCATTCCAGGGTCCTCCGCGACTTCGCCCAATCAAAGCCACGCCGTGGCTCGCGACGCAATGGCCTTCTCACACGCTCGCCGCCGCCGAGACTGAATCGGCCTTGCCCGCCACCTTCAACGCGAAGGCATAGGTGTAGGCGATCTCCTCCAGCCTGGAGAACCGGCCGGAAGCACCGGCATGGCCGGACTCCATGTTGATCTTGAACAGCACCGGGTTGTCGCCGCTCTTGCGCTCGCGCAGCCGCGCCACCCATTTGGCCGGCTCCCAGTAAGTGACGCGCGGATCGGTGAGCCCGGCCTGCGCCAGGATCGGCGGATAGTCGAGCGCCGCCACATTGTCGTAGGGTGAGTAGGCCGCGATCGTGCCGTAGTCGTCGGCCGAGGCGATCGGATTGCCCCACTCGGGCCATTCCGGCGGCGTCAGCGGCAAGGTCGCGTCGAGCATCGTGGTCAGCACGTCGACGAACGGCACTTCGGCGACGATGCCGCCAAAACACTCCGGCGCCATGTTGGCGATCGCCCCCATCAGCATGCCGCCGGCCGAGCCGCCTTGCGCGACGATGCGGTCATGCGCCGTGTAGCGTTCGGCCACCAGATGGCGCGCGCAGGCGATGAAGTCGGTGAACGTGTTCATCTTTTGCGCCCGCTTGCCGTCATCGTACCAGCCGTAGCCCTTGTCCTTGCCGCCGCGGACATGGGCGATGGCATAGACGAAGCCGCGGTCGACCAGCGACAGGCAGTTGGTGTTGAAGGACGCCGGCACGGTGATGCCGTAGGAGCCGTAGCCGTAGAGCAGGCAAGGCGCCGAGCCGTCGAGTGGCGTGTCGCGGTGGTGGATGAGCGAGATCGGCACCAGTTCGCCGTCGCTGGCGGGCGCCATCAGCCGGCGCGTCACATAGTGGTCGGGATCGTGACCCGAAGGGACTTCCTGGGTCTTCAACAGCACGCGCTCGCGTGTCCGCATGTTGTAGTCGAAGACCTGCGCCGGCGTCGTCATCGACGAATAGGTGAAGCGCATGATCTCGGTATTGTACTCGTAAGAACCAGACAGGCCGAGCGAGAACGCTTCCTCGTCAAAGGAGATGAAGTGCTCCTCGCTGCTTTCGCGGTCGCGCACGACGATGCGCGGCAGGCCCTCCTTGCGCTCCAGGCGGACCAGGTAGTTGCTGAAGCCCAGGACCGAGAGGATCAGCCGTCCGGGCTCGTGCGGAACCAGCTCGCGCCAGCTTGCGCGCACCGGATTTTCGACCGGTGCCGTCATGATCTTGAAATCCTTGGCGCCGTCGGCGTTGGTGAGGATGAAGAAGATGTTGCCACCTTCCTCGAGGTCGTATTGCAGGCCGGTTTCGCGCACGGCGACCAGCTTCGGCTCGGCAAGCGGGTCGCCGGCGCGCATCAGCCGGTATTCCGAGGTCTCGTGATCGTTGATGCCGATCATGATCCACTCGTTGGAACGCGTCCCGCCGACATCCATGAAAAAGCCCGGATCGGTTTCCTCATAGATCAGCCGATCGTTTTCGGCGCTGTCGCCAAGCGCGTGGAACAGCACCTTTGAGGGACGATGATTGTCGTCAAGGCGGGTATAGAAGAACCCGTCATCGCCGGCATTCCAGACGCCGCCGCCACCGGTATCGGGGATCCTGTCCGCCAGTTCGTGGCCGTTGCCGAGGTCGCGCACGCGGAGCGTGAAGAACTCGGATCCCTTGTCGTCGAATGCCCACAAGAGCTTCTTGTGGTCGGCCGAATGGTCGACGCCGCCGAGGCGGAAATAGGGCTTGCCTTCGGCTTCCGCATCGCCGTCGAGCAGGATCTCGTCCGTGCCGCCATCGCGCGGCGTGCGGAAATAGCGCGGCTGCTCGCCGCCCAGCCTGTAGGACGAGCCATAGGCATAGGGGCCGTCTTTCATCGGCACGGTGGAATCGTCCTCCTTGATGCGCCCCTTCATCTCGGCGAAGAGCCGCTTGCGCAGTCCCGCGGTGTCGGCCATCAGCACTGCCTGATAGGCATTCTCGGCTTCGAGATGCGCGCGGATCCGGCTGTCGAGCAGGGAAGGATCCCTGAACATTGCCTGCCAGTTGTCGGCCCGCAGCCAGGCGTAGTCGTCTGTGCGGGTGAAGCCGTGATGCGTGTCGAAGATGGACCGTTTCTCGGTCTGCGGCGGGGTGGCGGTCGGAAAGGCGGAAGATCTGGTCATTAGGTCTCGCTGCGGAAATTGCTTGAATGGCAAATGAACACGCCGATCAGCGTCGGTTCAAGAGCCGGCCGGCATTGTTGCGACGGCTCCACGATAGGCCGGAGAGAGGGAAGATGATGAATTTCTGTATTCGCACCGCCGCGGCTCTTGCCGTCGCTTCGACTGTTCTGGCCTCCGCCGGCCAGTCTCATGCAACCGCCTTCGGCGCTTGGCAAGTGTCGGGCGTGCCCTACGGCGACACGCTCAACGCGCGCAAATATCCATTGGGCAGCTCGCAGAAGCAGGCCGCCTATCCCAACGGTGCCGTGCTGCAGATGACCGGCCGCTGCACCGGCGGGATAAACCTGCTCGACATCGCGGGCCAGCCGCACTGGGAGCAGCGCCAGGCAGTGCGCTATCGCTGGTGCGAGATCTGGCACGACCCGGCACGGGACGGCCATTTTGTCACCGGCTGGGTCTATGGCAAGTACATCGCGCCGTATTGAGCGGCCCGACATCCTCCGCTTATCTCCGGCCGCGCGAAGCAGTAATGCCTTGCAACCCGTGATTTCATTAGGATGCGGAAACCTTGCGACCTGTCGCGGATCAAGCATAGGCGAAGCATTTCACTTATTTTAGCTGCTTTTGCCGATGTAATTGCGACGTGACGCCGCGTCAGGTGGTGCTGGTCTGACCAGAAAAATCTCGCTAAGTTACGCGATGCACGAAAGGTTGAAGCTGAACGGGGAATATTTGATTAATATCGCTGAATATAGCACGTTAGGCGAATTGACTTACTTGACTATTGGGATCATTAAGATCATGCGACGCGAATCGCAGAGGCTCTTTCCTGCATGAAATTCGCGCGAAGCCCAGCCAAAAAATGGGCGCAGTTAGAAACAACTCTCGTTGGGGCCTGAACACAATGGATATCGCCGAAACACCTTCCCGAAACAGCGACGCGCTGATCGAGCTGACCGCCGATGTGGTCGCAGCTTATGTCAGCAACAATCCCGTACCCGTCGGCGAACTGCCGAACCTGATCGCCGATGTCCATGCAGCCCTTGGCCGCGTGGGCGGTGCCACCGAAGCGCCGCCCGCCGACAAGCAGAAGCCTGCAGTCAATCCGAAGCGCTCCGTCCATGACGACTACATCGTCTGTCTTGAGGACGGCAAGAAGTTCAAGTCGCTGAAGCGCCACTTGATGACCCACTACAATCTGACGCCCGATGAATATCGTGAGAAGTGGGGTCTCGACGCAAGCTACCCGATGGTGGCTCCCAATTACGCCGCCGCCCGTTCGCAGCTTGCCAAGAAGATGGGCCTCGGCCGCAAGCGCAAGGGCCGCTGAAGGCAATTCGTCACTTCGATGCCGGACGGCGCCTTCGGGCGCCGTCTTGCTTTGAAGCACTCGCCGGCGCGCCGGCCGGTCGCCGCGCCAATCGTTCCCAAAAATCCGATTTGTCAGGTCAGGCGGCCTGCGTCAGCGCCGCTTCGGCGTCGCGCTTGATGCGCTTGACCATCGAGCGCAGGCCGTTAGCGCGCTGCGGCGACAGGTGCTCGTCGAGGCCGAGCGTCTTCAGAGTCGCTTCCGCGTCGGTCTTCTGGATCTCGCTCGCCGGCCGCCCGGAATACAGCGCCAGCATGATGGCGACCAGGCCGCGCACGATATGAGCGTCCGAATCGCCCCTGAAGGCGATGACCGGATCGGCGCCCGGTCCGTGCTCGGTGGTGAGCCACACCTGGCTGACGCAGCCCGGCACCTTGTTGGCGGGGGTGCGCTCGGCTTCCGGAAACGGCGGCAGCGCTTCGCCCAGTTCGATCACATAGCGATAGCGGTCCTCCCACTCGTCGAGCAGGGAAAAGTCGTCGCGGATCGTTTGGATCGTCGTTGTCATTGTGCCGGATATAGTCATCCGGCGTCCTCGCGTCACGGAAAAAGAAGAAAACACCGCAGGCGTCGAGAGGTCGGACGGGCCTGCGGTGTCGCCAATCAGCGGCTGAAAACTCAATTCTTCGTCGGCGCCTTCGCCGGGATGTTGACGGTCGCCGGCAGGACGATGTCGACGCTGCCGGTGGCGACGGACGTGTCGAGCCCGTTCGCCGGCTTGTCGCCGGTGTCGTCCATCATGGCGGCGGCGATCTTCGCGGTCTCCCTGGCGCGGACGCCAATCGTGTGCATGGCGGATTTGCCGGTCTCGCAGACATCGGGCTTGCGCTCGCAGATGCCGGCAATGTCGCCGACCGCCTCGCGCGCCGCAAACAGCGCCTGGATCGGCCCGACGCTGTCGTGGCCGGCCTCGTCGCTGCCGACATTCAGCGGCAGGGCCAGCAGCACCAGCGAAAACCAGAAAACCATTCTAATAAGAAAGCCCATCTCAATGCCCTCTCGTCCGTGACCGGATCACGCATCCTTCGGCATGACCTCTTTTATGGGCTGCATAGTGGCACACACGCGCAAAGACCGGCTTGTAAGCAAACAGAGAATTTTCCTCAAATTTTAGGCAAATTCGAAAGGATTGGTTTTGCAACCGATTTCACTTAAATCTCATCGCTTGCATTAACTTTACGATAACCATGTATCTTGTTGTTATTAAAGTGTATTTTGAAACGCGAGGGCGATTGACGCTCGGTTTTGCGCAGCTTGCCTCCACCGGTTTTGCATAACCCTCCGTTTACCATGGCGCGAGATCGCCGGGTTTCGCCGTGACGGCGTCCCAATATTTGCCGCGGGCCGGGCGTTGACCGGGTCCGCCTTATCCATTCCTTAAACGCTGAATGAGAGTTTCAGGACAACAACAGCGATCTGCGAAAAGCAGGGCAGTTCACGATCGGGTGCGAGTGCGTTGAGTTCGATTACGGCCAGATACGTTGAATTGCCTGGCGCGATGGCTGCCGGCTGCGACCGTATGGTCCATCCGACCATTACCGCCGCGGGCGAGCGCCTGCGCCAGCGCCGCTTCATCGGTGTCATGCTGGCGGCCCCCTTCCTCGCCGCCGGCGCCGCGGTAACGCTGGTCACATCGAGCCTCGGCGCCGCCGTCACGATTGCCGCGATCTTCGCCGCCTTCGGTTTCTGCTGGTTCGCCGCGCTGCTGGTGGCGGCATCGGGTCGGATGGCGCTTGCCGGCCAGGCGGCGCTCGTGCTCGGCGGTCTTGCCCTCGGCACCGCGATCTTCGCCGCGGGCGGGCTGGCTTCGCCCGTCGCGCTGCTTGCGCTTGCGCTGCCATTCGAAACCTGGTGGATCGGCGGCTCGCGACGCGCAGTCTATTGGGGCGCGCTGTCCGCGCTCGGCGCCGTCCTGCTGCAACCTTTCGCCGGCTCGCTGCCACCGCTCGCCCCGGCCGAGATCGCTGCCTGGCACTGGCTCCTGCCGCTGGCCTGGGCGTCGACGCTGATCCCGCGCCTGAATTCGCTGAGCAGCCCGGCTGGCACCCAGCCGGCGTCGCTTGCCGGCGACCGGCTGGAGGATATCATCGATGCCGTGGTTCTGCGCCTCGGCCGGCATGGCGAGGTGCTGGACGCCTCGGCCAAGGCGCGCACCATCCTGCGGCTGCAGCCGGAACTCCTGTTCGGCACCGGCCTGTTCGAGCGCATCCACCTCGCCGACCGCGTCGGCTATCTCTCGGCGCTCGCCGACATGCGCGACGGCGCCGCCATGCGCCGGATCGATCTGCGCATCCGGCTGCCGCGTGATGGCTCGGCAGCCGCCGACAATTTCCAGCCGTTTCGCCTTCAGCTGATGCAGGGCGAACAGCAGGACGCGTTCACGCTGCTGCTCAGCGAGAACGACGATGTCGCGGCGCTGCGCGAAGAGCTCGCCGCTGCCAACGAGACCGCAGCCGAGGCCGAGGTGGCGAAGGGGCGCTTCCTTGCCGTGGTCAGCCACGAGCTTCGCACGCCGCTCAACGCCATCATCGGCTTCTCCGACATGCTGCTGCATGAGATGTTCGGTCCCTTCAAGGATCCGCGCCAGAAGGAATATGTCAGCCTGGTCAGGGACTCAGGCCAGCATCTTCTGGGCGTCGTCAGCTCGATCCTCGACGTCTCCCGCATTGAGGCCGGCGCCTATTCGACCGAGCCGGAGCCGTTCCGCTTCGTCGAGGCGGTCGATATGTGCCGGTCGATGATGCGGCTGCAGGCCGAGACCAAGAACATCGGCCTTGCCGCGCAGATCGCGCCGGATGCGGGCGAGATCAATGCCGACCGCCGCGCCGTGCAGCAGATCCTGATCAACCTCGTTTCCAACGCCATCAAGTTCACGCCGGATGGCGGCAATGTCGTGGTCGGCGCCAAGCGCGTCGGCTCGCGGCTGCATTTCTGGGTCAGCGATACCGGCATCGGCATCGCCGAGGAGGATTTCGCCAATCTCGGCAAGCCGTTCATGCAGATCCAGAATGACTACACGCGCCGCTTCGAGGGAACCGGGCTCGGCCTGTCGCTGGTCAAGGGCCTGGTGGCGCTGCACGACGGCACCATGTCGATCGAAAGCATGCCGGGCGAGGGCACCACGGTGACGATCAGCCTGCCGGTGAACGGGCCGAAGGGCCATTCGCGGGACAAGGATAGCGGCGTGCTGGCGATACCAGCGGTGAAGACCAAGGGGCATGCGAAAGGGGACAGGAATGGCTCGCTCCGCAAGACAGCCTAGGGCGGTCAAGCGCCAAAGCAGCGCCTTCGAGGAGGGCGCGCTCGCGCTCGGCGGCATGATCTCGCGCAATCCGGTGCTGGTCGGCGGCTCGACCGCTTTCCTGGTGACGCTGTTCTACGTGTCGGCCAACGCGCTCTGGTACCAGCCGTTCCCGCACGCCGGCGCCTTCTTCGCCACCCGAAGCATCGAGGACTTTCCGCGCGCGGCTGACGAGCCCGAGACGACGATCAACATCGTGCGGCCGCCGGTCAAGACCGACCCCACCGTCGAGCAGGTCCAGGGCATATTGAAGGATCTCGATTTCTATTCCGGCACCGTCGACGGCATCTCCGGCCCCAACACGCGCAAGGCCATCCAGGCCTATCAGCAGAAGGTCGGGCTGCCGGCGACCGGCGAAATCGACGCCGTGCTGCTCGACCAGCTCGGCGCCAGGCAGACGACGGCGGCCATCCCGCATCCGGTGCCGAGGCCGGTGGACAGCGTCGCCGCTCCCGCCGTCGCGCCTGCGCCCATCCCGGTCTCCGCGCCGGCCGATGCCGCCGCGCCGGCGCCCGATGCCCGCATCGTCAAGATCCAGGCCGGGCTGAAGGCCTTCGGCAATGACGACATGCAGCTCGACGGCGTCGTCGGCGCGCGAACCAAGGCGGCGATCATGGAATTCCAGTCGCTGTTCGGCCTGCCGCAGACCGGCGAGCCCGACGAGATCGTCTACGTCAAGATGCGCGAGATCGGCCTGACCAACTGAGCGTCGGCCGATAGCTGGAGCGATCTGTTTTGGTTTCCGGCTTGATGCTGTAAGGAGCCGCGCATGTCGTCCGGAACCTTGCCATGCGCGTGACCACTGACCTGTGGGTGTCGGCCCTGTTGCGCCGGGTGTTCGCCGCTGGCGGTTTTGCCGCCGTGGTCACGCGCGGCGCGGCCGAGGCGGGCGCGATCTTCGTGCTGTCGCGCGGCCGGCTGGGCGAGGTCGCCCTGTTCGGGCCGGCGCCGCAGACCAGCTACGATTCGGCCAAGCCCGACGAGCGCTTCTTCAGCCTGCTCGGCTCCGGCGACGATGCCGCGCCGTTCGACGCCAGGCTGGAGCGCGAGAAGAAGTTCGATCCCGATATATGGGTGGTCGAGATCGAGGCCGGCGCCGTTCCGGTCGAGGAGCTTTTGTCCGTCAGGACGGACTCATGACGCCTTGAGGCTGGCGGCCGCGTCGCCGCTGTTCGAGGCCCGGCGCTCCTCGTCATTCGCCCTGTCGGCTGCGTTGCCGCTGATCCCCCGCGACAGGGTCTCGGCCTTCCAGTTGCGCACCTTGTCGAGCGCCGCCTCGCGATGCAGCAGGCGGTAGCGGTCGAGGAACAGGCGGATCGCCTGCGGATGGGGAAACTCCCGGGGGTAGACGGCGACGGCGATCAGGAAGGCGCGATCCTCGCTGAGGTCGAGCGAGCGCAAGGCGGCGAGCAGCGCGGCATAGCTGGCCTGCTCGGTCAGCGAGCGCGCCGTCTGGAAATCGATGTCGAGTGCGTCCGCCAGCGCGGTCTGGAAGAACGCCGCATTGCCGGTCAGCGCGGTCTCGCGCAGCTTCACAAAGCTCGCCCGGCCGACGAACGGATTGACACTCTCGCTTCCGGTTTCAGGACGCATCATCGCGCGCAGGCGGCGCCTGGCATTTTCGGCAGCCATGCCTGGCGGTTGCCGCGCATCCTCGTCGGTGGCGATGGCGAGCGATTCCGCGGCCGGTGTCGCTTCGGCTTTGGCCGACGCCGCTTCGGCTTTCGCGGACACTGGCTGCGCGATCGGCTGTGGCGGCCGCACCCTGACCAGCGTCGGCTTCTCGAGCGCCCTGATCAGATCAGCGATGGTCGGGTTCAGTTCCTTGCGGCGCGCAATGGCGCGCGCATGCGGCAGGCCGTGTCGCCCGATCAAGGCGATGAGGTCGATGTCGCTCAGCGCCCGCGAGCGGGTCAGCAAGGGAGCGGCGATGTCGACCGGCTCCTCAGCCAGCCGCCGGACCAGGGCGCCTGGCGCGTATTCGCATTCGGAAAGCGCGGCGGCGACGTAGCGTCGCGATTCGACCGACACCTCTTCGAACAGCGGCAGCGTCAGGTCCTCGAGTTGGCCGATCTGGCGCCGCGATGGGCGCGTGAGCGAGCAGAATGCCGATACCGATGCGCGGAACAGCCTTTCGGCCTTTCCCGCCTCCGTCCGAATAGCGATTTGCCTGAAATCCGAAGATGACACGGAGGATACGCCCGATACTCGACACAAGCCTGGCTTTGCTCGACCGAACCGTGCCGGTTTCGCGTTCGCCAGAAACAAAGATCAAATTAGCGGCGATCCGTTAGCGCTCCGTTAACCCTCTGCCCGCCTTAATCAACTTTGGAGGCGTTGCGTTCTGCTCCGGTGCAACCGAGAGGAATACGCGAACCATGGGCATGGTACTGTCTTTCGTGCCGCGACCGGCACCAGTAAATCGAGCAGTTCAGAACACCGGCACGCCGGCGGCGGTGATCATCTTCCCCGGCGTCCGCTACGAACAGCCGCCAGTGGCCGGCGAGACGCGGCCGGCTGGCCCGGACAAGCCGCCGACGCCCGTGCCGCATCACTAGGGCAGGCGGCAAGGACGCTCCAGCACTGGGGATAGCGCAGGCGGGGCCGGCCGGTCAGTACTCCTGCAGCTCGCAGGAGCTCTGCTCCAGGAAGCGTGACACGATCGGTTTCCAGCTGTCGTCCGGCACGAAGGCGCGGATGACGAAGATGCCTTCCTCGATCGGCGCCTCGACGAAGATCGCGCCCTGGAGCTCCTCCGGTAGTTCCCGGCGCACATCGATCATCTGCGCCGGCGTCAGCACCACCGTATCGAGCACGCCACCGGTCGCGGTGTGGTCGTTGAAGGAATAGAAATTGTGGCCGTTGCGGTCATAGACCGAGACCGACCAGAACGGCACGTGGCCCGGCGCCTTGATGCGCACCAGGCCTTCGGCGAGGTCGAAGCGGCAGGCGGCCGCGTAGAACAGCGGATCGACCGACTTCACCACCGGCGCGCCGCCGGCCTCGGCGTCGAGCCTGGTCATCCTGTAGAGGTCCGAGGCCATCGCCAGCCGCGACCAGGCATCGCGCTCGGAAAAATCCGGCACCAGCATCAGCACCACGATATGGACGATGCCGGCGCCGATCAGGCCGAGCAGCACGGCGTGGAAGAGCCTACGCATTGCAGCCCACTTTCACGATGCTGGGCAGCGCCACGTCGGACAGGCCGGTGCTGCTGGCGATCGGCGTATCGTAGAAGGTGAGCACGAAATACATCTTGCCGAAGCCGTCGGTCAGCAGCCAGTTGCCGGGGGCGGGGCGGTTGCCGACGGCAATCGTCACCGCATTGTCGGGCTGGCGAAGCACCTGGTAGGACTGAAGCGCGGCCAGCCTCGGCTTGCCGGTGTCGACCACGCCCAGCGACTGGTCGGCGGCATAGAGCGTCCAGAAGCGGGCGGTCGGGAATCCGCCTTCGATCGTATAGGCGCATTCGCGCCTCAACGGCTCGCCGCCGGCATCGCGCTCAGCGATGAAGGACAGGCCCTCGGCCTTGCCCAGCGCCAGCACGCCCTCGCGCGCCACGCGCGCTTTCGAATAGGGGTCGGCGCCTTGCGTGCCGATCTCGGGAAAGGCCGTCCATTGGCCGATCCTGATCGCGCCGACGCCGTCCTGCGCCTGCAGCGCATACC
>NZ_RZOF01000360.1:0-6318 GCF_003998955.1 Mesorhizobium sp. M4B.F.Ca.ET.017.02.2.1
GGACATCATCACCGAATCGGCGCAGTCCGAGGGGCTGCCGCTGATCGGCTTCCGTGACGTGCCGGTCGACAATTCATCTTTGTCGAAGGCTCCGGACATCGCGGCGTCGGAGCCGTTCCACAGGCAGGTCTTCATCGGCCGCACGGCCGACATCCCCGACGACGAAGAGTACGAGGCCAGGCTCTATCTGCTGCGCAAGGTCATATCCGGCCGCATCTATGCCGAGAACGACAACAAGGACATCGGCGCCTATTGCGTGTCGCTGTCGGCGCGCACCATCGTCTACAAGGGCATGTTCCTGGCCTACCAGGTCGGCGCCTACTACAGGGATCTCAGCGATCCGCGCTTCGAAACGGCGCTGATCCTGGTCCACCAGCGCTTCTCGACCAACACCTTCCCGTCGTGGAAGCTGGCGCACCCGTACCGCATGGTCGCGCACAACGGCGAAATCAACACCGTGCGCGGCAACAACAACTGGATGGCCGCCCGCCAGGCCTCGGTCGATTCCGAGTTGTTCGGCAACAACATCTCGAAGCTGTGGCCGATCTCCTATGAGGGCCAGTCGGATACGGCGTGCTTCGACAACGCGCTCGAATTCCTGTTCCAGGGCGGCTACAGCCTGAGCCACGCCATGATGATGCTGATCCCGGAAGCCTGGGCCGGCAACAAGCTCATGGATGCCGATCGCAAGGCCTTCTACGAATACCATGCGGCGTTGATGGAGCCGTGGGACGGCCCGGCGGCGGTGGTCTTCACCGACGGTCGCCAGATCGGCGCCACGCTCGACCGCAACGGCCTGCGCCCGGCGCGCTATATCGTCACCGATGATGACCGGGTCATCATGGCCTCCGAGGCCGGCGTGCTACCGGTGCCGGAGGAGAAGATCGTCCAGAAGTGGCGGCTGCAGCCCGGCCGCATGCTGCTGATCGACTTGGAGAAGGGCCGCATCATCTCCGACGAGGAGATCAAGTCGGAGATCGCGACCAGGCACCCCTACAAGAATTGGCTCGCCAACACACAGCTCATCCTGGAAGATTTGAAGCCGGTCGAGCCGCGCGCTTTGCGCAAGGACGTCAGCCTGCTCGATCGGCAGCAGGCGTTCGGCTACAGCCAGGAAGACACCAAGCTGTTGATGTCGCCGATGGCCACCACCGGCCAGGAAGCGGTCGGCTCGATGGGCACCGACACGCCGATCTCGGCGATGTCGGACAAGTCGAAGCTGCTCTACACCTATTTCAAGCAGAACTTCGCACAGGTCACCAATCCGCCGATCGACCCGATCCGCGAGGAGCTGGTGATGAGCCTGGTGTCGTTCATCGGGCCGCGGCCGAACATCTTCGACCTGGTCGGCAATTCGCGCCGCAAGCGGCTCGAGGTGCGCCAGCCGATCCTGACCAATGGCGATCTGGAGAAGATCCGCTCCATCGGCCACACCGAGGATCGTTTCGACACCAAGACGATCGACATCACCTATGGCTCGAACGAAGGCGCTGCGGGCATGCAAGGCGCCATCGACCGGCTCTGCGAGCGCGCCGAGGCGGCGGTTGCCGGCGGATACAACATCATCATCCTGTCCGACCGCCAGCTCGGGCCGGACCGCATCGCCATCCCGGCGCTGCTGGCGACGGCCGCGGTGCACCACCATCTGATCCGCAAGGGCTTGCGCACCTCGGTTGGCCTGGTGGTCGAATCCGGCGAGCCACGCGAGGTGCATCATTTCTGCTGCCTCGCCGGCTACGGCGCGGAAGCGATCAACCCCTATCTCGCCTTCGACACGCTGCTCGACATGCACAAGCGCGGCGAGCTGCCGGAGGAGGTCGACGCCTACGAAGTGGTCTCGCGCTACATCAAGTCGATCGGCAAGGGCATCCTCAAGGTGATGTCCAAGATGGGCATCTCGACCTACCAGTCCTATTGCGGCGCGCAGATCTTCGACGCCATCGGCCTGAAGTCGGACTTCGTCGAGAAGTACTTCACCGGCACCGCGACGCTGATCGAGGGCGTCGGGCTGGACGAGATCGCGGCCGAGACGCTCAGCCGCCACACCGACGGCTTCGGCAACGATCCGGTGCTGCGCAACGGCCTCGAGGTCGGCGGCGAGTACATGTACCGCATGCGCGGCGAGGCGCATATGTGGTCGCCAGACGCGGTCGCCACGTTGCAGCACGCCGTGCGCCAGGGCTCGTGGGACACGTTCAAGGACTATTCGGCGCAGATCGACAGCGAGACGGCGCGCGCCCAGACCATTCGCGGCCTGTTCAAGATCAGGCTCGCCGAAGAGACCGGCCGCAACAAGGTCGCGCTCGACGATGTCATGCCGGCGGCAGAGATCGTCAAGCGCTTCTCGACCGGTGCGATGTCGTTCGGCTCGATCTCCAGGGAAGCGCACACGACGCTGGCGCGCGCCATGAACGCCATCGGCGGCAAGTCGAACACCGGCGAGGGCGGCGAAGAGTCGGACCGCTATCTGCCGCTGCCCGGCGGCGGCAAGAACCCCGAGCGCTCGGCGATCAAGCAGGTCGCGTCAGGGCGGTTCGGCGTGACGGCGGAATATCTCGTCAACTCGGACGTCATGCAGATCAAGGTCGCGCAGGGCGCCAAGCCCGGCGAGGGCGGACAACTGCCCGGACACAAGGTCGACGCGACCATCGCCAAGGTCAGGCATTCGACGCCCGGCGTCGGCCTGATCTCGCCGCCGCCGCATCACGACATCTATTCGATCGAGGATCTGGCGCAGCTCATCTACGACCTGAAGAACGTCAACCCGGCGGCCGACGTCTCGGTCAAGCTGGTGTCGGAGGTCGGCGTCGGCACGGTCGCGGCCGGCGTCGCCAAGGCGCGCGCCGACCACATCACCATCTCGGGCTATGACGGCGGCACCGGCGCTTCGCCGCTGACCTCGCTCAAGCATGCCGGCAGCCCGTGGGAAATGGGCCTCGCCGAGACGCATCAGACGCTGGTGCTCAACGGCCTGAGGTCGCGCGTGGCGCTGCAGGTCGACGGTGGCCTGCGCACCGGGCGCGACGTCATCATCGGCGCGCTGCTCGGCGCCGACGAGTTCGGCTTCTCGACCGCGCCGCTGATCGCGGCCGGCTGCATCATGATGCGCAAGTGCCACCTCAATACCTGCCCGGTCGGCGTGGCGACGCAGGACCCGGTGCTGCGCAAGCGCTTCAAGGGCGCGCCCGAGCACGTCATCAACTTCTTCTTCTATGTGGCGGAAGAGGTGCGCGCGCTGCTCGCCGAAATGGGCTTCACCCATCTCGACCAGATCATCGGCGACACCGATCTTCTGGAGAAGCGCGACGTGATCCGGCACTGGAAGGCGCGCGGGCTCGATTTCGGCAAGATGTTCTTCAAGCCGGACGCGCCGCACGAGGCGGTGCACTGGACCGAGCGCCAGAAGCACCCGATCGACGACGTGCTCGACCGCAAGCTGATCGAGCTGGCCAAGCCGGCGCTGGAAGCCAAGCAGGCCGTGTCCATCGAGCTGCCGATCCGCAACGTCGATCGTTCGGCGGGCGCGATGCTGTCGGGCGAAGTGGCCAAGCGCTTCAAGCACAAGGGCCTGCGCGAGGACACGATCCAGGTGAAGCTTACCGGCACCGCCGGCCAGTCCTTCGGCGCCTTCCTGGCGCGGGGCGTCTCGTTCGAGCTGGTCGGCGCCGGCAACGACTATGTCGGCAAGGGCCTGTCGGGCGGCCGTATCGTCATCCGCCCGCCGGAAGAGGCCAAGATCGTCGCGGCTGACTCCATCATCGTCGGCAATACGGTGCTTTACGGCGCGACCGAGGGCGAAGCCTATTTCGCCGGCGTCGCCGGCGAGCGCTTCGCGGTGCGCAATTCGGGCGTCGCGGCAGTCGTCGAAGGCGTCGGCGACCATGGCTGCGAATACATGACCGGCGGCATCGTCGTCGTGCTCGGCAAAACGGGGCGCAACTTCGCTGCCGGCATGTCGGGCGGCGTCGCCTATGTGCTGGACGAGAAGGGCGATTTCGCCGAGCGCTGCAACATGGCGATGGTCGAGCTGGAGCCGGTCCCCGAGGAAGACGACCTCATGGAGAAGCTGCTGCATCACGGCGGCGATCTCGACCACAAGGGTCGCGTCGACGTCTCCGGCGACATGACCAGCCATGACGAGGAGCGGCTCTATCAGCTGATCTCGAACCACGTGCATTTCACGGGCTCGGTGCGCGGCCGCGAGATCCTCGACAACTGGACGGCGTTCCGGCCGAAATTCCGGAAAATCATGCCGGTCGAGTATCGCCGCGCGCTGATCGAGATGGAACGCATGCGCATGAGCGTGGCGGCCGAATAAGCATTGGAAGGGCCGGAGAGATGGATCTCCGGCTGCCATCCTCACCAACAATCCTGACCCCGGACTGCGGTTGCCATGGCGGCCTTATGGGGTTAACCGGTTCGCCGACAAGTGCGTGCCTTCGGACAGCAGGGACTGGACTATGGGCAAGGTAACAGGGTTTCTTGAGATCGACCGGCAGGTGCACAAGTACCAGCCGGCCTCCGACCGCATCCGGCATTTCCGCGAATTCACCTTGCCGATGTCGGACAAGGAGGTCGAGAAGCAGGCCGCGCGCTGCATGGATTGCGGCATTCCGTTCTGCCACGGGCCGACCGGCTGCCCGATCCACAACCAGATCCCCGACTGGAACGACCTCGTCTACAATGGCGACTGGGACAATGCGATCCGCAACCTGCATTCGACCAACAACTTCCCGGAATTCACCGGCCGCATCTGCCCGGCGCCGTGCGAGGAAGCTTGCACGCTGAACCTCGAGGACATTCCGGTCGCCATCAAGACCGTCGAGCAGGCGATCGCCGACAAGGCCTACGAGACCGGCCATATACGGCCCTATCCGCCGGAGAAGAAGACCGGCAAGCGCGTCGCCGTCATCGGTTCCGGCCCGGCCGGCATGGCGGCGGCCCAGCAGCTCGGCCGCGCCGGCCATGACGTGCATGTCTATGAGCGCGAGAGCCGTCCGGGCGGGCTGATGCGTTACGGCATCCCGGACTTCAAGATCGAGAAGCACTATATCGACCGCCGCATCGAGCAGATGCAGGGCGAGGGCGTGACCTTCCATTGCGGCGTCAATGTCGGCGTCGACAAGCCTGTGGCCGAACTGCTCGCCGAACATGACGCGGTGCTCTATTGCGGCGGCTCGGAAATGCCGCGCGCCGCCAACATCCCGGGCGACGACCTCGGCGGCGTGCATGACGCCATGCCCTATCTGGTGCAGCAGAACCGCCGTGTCGGTGGCGAGCCGATCCAGTCCGTGGCGTGGCCCTCGCATCCGATCATAGCCAGCGGCCAGCATGTCGTCGTCGTCGGTGGCGGCGACACCGCGTCCGACTGCGTCGGCACCGCCTTCCGCCAGGGCGCGGTGCGCGTCACCCAGCTCGACATCCGCCCGCAGCCGCCGGAGAAGGAAGACAAGCTCGCCGTCTGGCCCTACTGGGCGACCAAGATGCGCACCTCGTCCTCGCAGGCCGAGGGCGCCGAGCGCGAGTTCCAGGTGGCAACGCTTGAATTCATCGGCGAGGACGGCCAGCTGACCGGCGTCCGCTGCTGCGAGGTCGACGAGAAGCGCAAGCCGATCGCCGGCACCGAATTCGTCATCCGCGCCGATCTCGCCTTCATCGCCATCGGCTTTGCCGGGCCGGCCGCCACCGGCGTGGCGAGCGAGCTGGATGGGCAGATGAGGATCGTCACCGACAGCCGCCGCTCGAAGAATGTCGAGGCCAATGACCGCGACTACAAGACCAGCGTCGACAGGCTCTACGCGGCGGGCGACGTGCGCCGTGGCCAGTCGCTGGTAGTGTGGGCGATTCGCGAGGGCCGCCAGGCGGCGCGCTCGATCGACGAGGCGCTGATGGGATCGAGCGTGCTGCCTCGTTAAGGGTTGATAGCCGTCGTCGTATCCGGTGTCGCGGCTGACGTTGTGGGCTGGCTTTTCGGCGGCCAGGAGAAATCGTCGGCGCGGCCGGGCGAGGCGGCGGGCGCCTTGCCCTCGATGACGAGTTTCTCGCCAGGTAAATTCGGATTCGCCTTGGCGGGCGCCGCCGCGCCGAGAAGCTCGGAGCCGCCGTCCAGCGCCGGATCGCCGAGCAGCATCGGCACGGGGCGGTCGATCACGATCGGGGCGGCATTGGGCGCCGGCGCTTCGACCGGGGCGCCCGCCGGCGCGGAGACTGTCGTCACGCTTCCGGGCGCCGCCAGTCCGAGGATCTTGGCCAGCGGCTTTTCGGTGTAGAAGGCAAGCTTGCGCTTGCCGGCCTTCCGGTTGCCGAAGATGACTTCCG
>NZ_RZOF01000361.1:0-6317 GCF_003998955.1 Mesorhizobium sp. M4B.F.Ca.ET.017.02.2.1
GTCGGTATCTCCATCAACAGCCCGCCGACGCCCATGCCGGCGATGTCGCCTGCCGTCACGTCGAGGCCGGCGATCAGCCGGTCGAGCACCCAGTCGAAGCCGTTCTCCTTGGGGCTGCGGGCGCAGCCAGGCGCGCCAATGATGCGTTTGCCGGCAAGCGTGCCCAGCACCAGCAGATTGCCGGGATCGACCGGCATGCCCGCGCGGAGGACTGTCCCGCCGACCTGTTCGATCGCTGCAGGGACGACGTCGGCGAAATCGCTCATCGCCGAGGCGCCGAAGATCACCACCATATCGTTGTCACGGACGAGCGCAGCAGCCGCTTCCGCGACGGGCGCGACCTCGTGCGGCGTGCGGCGCTCGGCGGTCAGATGGCTGCCCGAGCGCGTCAGGCGCGCTTCGGTGATGCGCAGCGTCTTGTCGAGCACGCTCGGTTTGAGGCCGGGCAGCATTGTCTGGATGACGCCGATCCGCATCGGCCGATAGGCGTTGACGGCAAAGATCTCGCCATCGGCGCAGATCCTTGCCACCCGATCGACCAGGCTGCCGGCGACGGCGAAGGGAATGATCTTCACCGTCGCAACCATCTGGCCTTTCTCGACCGGCGCATGCTGCGCCAGCGTGGCGATGGTGATGGTCGGATCGACGGCATTGATGGCGTCGATCATCGCGCGGTCGACGGTGAAGACGCCGGCCGCCTCGGCGTGCAGATTGACCCGGCCGGTCGCGGCGGGCCTGGCCTCCACGTTGCGATGGCTCATGCCGGCGGCGATCCGTTCCGCCGCCGCGTCCTCGCCGAGATCGTCGGGCGCCAACACGGCCGCGACCACCTCTGAAATGCCGGCCGCTTTCAGCGCCGACAGATCATCGGCGCTCAGCCTGTGCGCCTTGCGGAAGCGCCGCTCTCCGGCCTCTGTGGCGTGCGCCAGCACCGCGCCTTCCGCCTCATCGATCGGAACCGGACCGAATTTCACGCCACGGCGCCTTTTGCTTCGAGGCCGCGCGAGCGGAAGGCGTGGATGGTCTGCGCCAGCACCGCTACGGCGATCTCGGCCGGGCTTGCCGCGCCGATATCGAGGCCGATCGGCGCATGGATGCGGGCGATCTGGTCGGCGCTGGCGCCGAGCGCCAGCAGGCGTTCCACGCGCTTGGCGTGCGTCTTCCTGCTGCCGAGCGCGCCGACATAGAAGCACCTGGCATCGAGCGCTGCCTTCAATGCAAAATCGTCGATCTTGGGGTCGTGGGTGACGGCGGCAAGCGCCGTGTAGCTGTCGAGGGGCTTGCGCGCCAGCACATCCTGCGGCCATTCGGCATGCAGCACGACATCGGGAAAACGCTCCGGCGTGGCGAAAGCGGTGCGCGGGTCAATAATCTCGACGGGGTAGCCGGCGATCCTGGCCATCGGCGCCGTCCATATCAGCCAGGCGCTGGCGCCGATCACCACGAGGCGCGGCTGCGGCAGATGCGCGTTGAGGAAGAAGGTGCGCCCTTCCGCCTCGACCGAGCCAGAATTGCCGGTGCGAAACGCCCTGGCGATCGCCTCGCCCAATTCACCGGCGACAGGATCGCCCTCGCGCACGATGCGGTCGCGGCCGTCGCCGAGGTCGGTGACAAGGATCGCCGCGCGGCGGGCGCGGCGTTCGGCATTCAATGTTTTCAGCACATACGGGTCCATGGCGCCCTAACCAAGCCGCTCGACATAGACCTTGATGCGGCCGCCACAGGAGAGACCCACCTGCCAGGCGGTCTCGTCGGCGACGCCGAACTCCAGCATCCTGGCCTTGCCCGAGCCGATGACATCGATCGCCTCGGTCACCACCGCGCCCTCGACGCAGCCGCCCGAGACGGAACCGTGGAAATTGCCGTCGGCGTCGATGACCAGATGGCTGCCCACCGGGCGCGGCGCCGAACCCCAGGTCTCGACCACGGTCGCGATGGCGACATCCTTGCCGTCCTTCATCCAGCCCTCCGCGATGATCAGGGGATCGCGGGCCTCATCGAGATAGATGCTGTTTTCCATGACTGCTTCTCTTGGAGTCTGTTTATGATCTAGGCAGTTCGCGCAAATGCATGCTCAATCAATCACTGCGAACGCGTCAACCTCGATCAGATAGTCGGGGGACAGGCTCGCCACGCCAAGCACCACGTCGGCTGGTTTGTGATCTCCGAACAGCTCTACCCGAGCCTTTTCGATGATCGGCAGACATTCATCGCGATTGTAGTTGACGACATAGATCGTGATCCTGCTGACCTGCGCAGGCGCTGCACCGGCGGCGGCGAGTGCTCGGCCGAGATTGGCAAAAACCTGGCGCGCCTGCGTCGCAAGATCGCCACGGCCGACAAGCTTGCCATCCAGGTCTTCGGGCTCCTGGCCCGAGATGAATACCAACTTGCTGCCTGTCGCCACGACAACCTGGCTATACGTCTGCGGAACTGGCAGGTCCTTTGGGTTGATGCATTGGAGCGGCATTCATCGGGTCTCCTGTATGGTGGTCTCAATTTTCTGGGAGTCTGTTCTTCCGATGGATAAACATATGGCTATGCGGCGTGCCTGTCGCCAGCCCGCAGCCATCGACGCGGATCGACCGAAGCGGCCGGCCGCTGGTCGAGCGAGGCGCACAGATCAGCCAACGCCTCGAGATTGTGCACCGGGCGGAACTCGTCGACATGCGGCAGCATCGCCTTGACGCCGCGGGCGCGCGCCTCGAAGCCGTCGAAGCGCAGCAGCGGGTTCAGCCAGATCAGCCGCCGGCAGGATTTGTGCAGCCGCTCCATTTCCTCCGACAGGCCGGCGATCTCGTCGCGCTCCAGCCCGTCGGTGATCAGCAGCACCACGGCCCCCTGCCCCAGCACGCGTCGCGACCACAGGCGATTGAACTCGGTCAGCGTGTCGCCGATGCGAGTGCCGCCGGACCAGTCCTTGACCGTCGCCGAGCTCTCGGCGAGCGCGGCATCGGGATCGCGATGGCGCATCTGCCGCGTCAAATTGGTCAGGCGGGTGCCGAAGACAAAGGCATGCACGCGCCGGCGCTTTTCCGTCAGCGCGTGCAGGAAATGCAGGAAGATGCGCGTGTACTGGCTCATCGAGCCGGAAATGTCGGCAAGCACCACCAGCGGCGGGTGCACCTCGCGGGCAGAGCGGAATTTCGGCAGGATCAGCGCGCCGCCGGTGCGGGCGGCCGAACGCATCATGGCACGCGGATCGATGCGCCTGCCCTGCGCGTCCGCCCTGAAGCGGCGCGTGCGGACCATGTCGAAGGGCAGTCGCAAGGCGGCGATCGCCTGCTTGGCCTCGGCCAGCTCGGCGGCGTTCATCTGGGCAAAGTCCTTGCCGCGCAACACCTCGTTGCCGGAAAAGGTGAAGCGGGCGTCGACCTCGATCTCCGGGATTTCCTTGGCCGGCTGATTCTTCTGATGGCCCTCGAACATCGCCTGGCTGACGCGGGTCTCGGCCGCGCGGGGTTTCTGCTTCTCGCTGGTATCGAGCGCGACAGGCGAGAACATCGCCAGCATCTTTTCGATCAGCTCGCGCGATTTCCAGAACAGCCGGAAAGCTTCGTCGAAGACCGGATGGTCCTCATGCCGGGAGACCAGCACTGCATGCAGCGTCCAGTAGAAATCGTCGCGCGATCCGATGCCGGCGGCAAGCACCGCCTCGATCGCGTCCTTGACCGAAGCCGGTCCGACCCGCATGCCGGCCTTGCGCAAGGTACGGGCGAAATAGACGATGTTGTCGGCGAGGCGCCCGTCTTGCTTGGCCTCAGCGGGATCGGGGCGCGGCGACTTCATCGGCCTATTCCGCAGCAGCGAGCTCGGCCTTGACCTCGTCGAGGATGCGCCGGCCCTCGCCCGCGCCGATGCGGGCGATGTCGTCCTGGTACTTCAAAAGCACCCCGATCGTGTCGGAGACCGTTTCCGGATCGAGCGCGACCTTGTCGAGCTCGGTCAGCGCACCAGCCCAGTCGATGGTTTCGGCGACGCCCGGCGCCTTGAACAGCTCGACCTGGCGCAGCTTCTGAATGAACGACACAACCTCGGCCGAAAGCCGGCTGTTGGCCCGCGGCACCTTGCGGCGGACGATCTCCAGCTCGCGCTCGGCACTGGGATAGTCGACCCAGTGGTAGAGGCAGCGCCGCTTCAGCGCGTCATGGATCTCGCGCGTACGATTGGTGGTGATGATGACGATCGGCGGCTCCTCCGCCTTGATCGTGCCGAGCTCCGGCACCGTCACCTGGAAGTCCGAGAGGATTTCGAGCAGGAAGGCCTCGAAGGCCTCGTCGGTGCGGTCGAGCTCGTCGATCAGGAATACCGGGGCAGCGCCCGCCTTGCCGGTCAGCGCATCGAGCACCGGGCGGCGGATCAGATATTTTTCGGAGAAGACGTTGCGCTCCATGTCGGAGCGCACGACCGTGCCGGCTGCCTCCTCCATGCGGATCTCGATCATCTGCGCGGCGTAGTTCCACTCGTAGACGGCGGACGAGACGTCGAGCCCCTCATAGCATTGAAGGCGAATCAGCCGGCGGCCGAGCGCATCGGCCAGCACCTTGGCGATCTCGGTCTTGCCGACGCCGGCCTCGCCCTCGAGGAAGAGCGGCCTCTTCATGCGCAACGAGAGAAACAACACCGTTGCCAGCGAGCGGTCCGCCACATAGTCCGCGCCGGTCAGGAGATCGAGCGTCTCGTCGATCGTCCCCGGCGCCGGGCGCGGTTTCAAGCCGGTCATTCCATCTCCGTGGAGTCAGCCATCAAGGCACCTACAAGGCGCGATAGCCGCGATCATGATAGATCAGCGGGCGCAAATTATCGCCGATGCGCAGGCCTGTCACCTTGCCAAAAAGCACACGGTGGGTGGCGAGATCCTTGGTGTCGATCAGCTCGCAATCGAACACGGCAAGCGCGCCTTTCAAGGTCGGCGCGCCGGTCGAGATCACGTCCCATTCGCCAAGCGCAAACCGTTCCTCGACCGGCAGGCCGGTCATGCCGGAAAAGCCGACGGAGAGCGGCTCCTGATGCGAGGCCAGCGTGTTGAGCGCGAACCTGCCATTCGCAACGAAAGGCTCGTTCTTGGGATTTTCCCGGTTGAGGCAGACGAGCACGGTCGGCGGCGTGTCGGACACCGAGCAAGCGGCGATAACGGTCGCGCCTCGCCTGCCGGCCGGACCGTCGGTGGTCACCACATGGACCTGGCCGGCAAAATGGGCCATCGCGTCGCGATAGGCCTGCGGCCCGATGTCGTTCTTCTTCAGCACAGATGATTTTCCTCAGAACCCATCGTTATATATGGCGGCATATTGCATGCCACAAGCGAAGTGCTTGACCCATATCCGGAAATTCGCGTTGCACCGGGGCCGGCCAGCCTTTAGGTCTTGGCGAAGCGGATGCCGGCAACCGTACAGCCGGCACGGGAGGAATGCTTCGCTCACATGCGACCCCTGATGACGACATTGGCGGTGCTGGCCTCGATTGCTTTCGCCGGCAATGCGGGCGCCGAAGACCTCGTCGTCGGCGTCGCGGCGCCGCTCTCCGGCCCGTCGGCGATCCTCGGCAAGCAGGTCGAAGCCGGCGCCGTGCTGGCGGCCGACGCGAACGGCGCGACGATCAAGACCGTCGACGATGCCTGCACCGCCGACGGAGGAGCCGCCGCGGCGCGCGACTTCGCCGCCACCAAAGTCAATGTGGTAGTCGGTTTCCTCTGCACCGAGGCGATCGAGGCGGCGCTGCCGATCCTGAAGGAGGCCGGCATTCCCGTCATCACCATCGGCGTGCGCACCGAAAGCCTGACCGACCGGCGCGCCAAGACCGGCTGGCCAGTCTACCGGCTGGGCCCGCGCGGCGACGACGAGCGCTACGCCGTCGCCAGGATACTCACGCGTCTGTGGCAGAAAGAGCTGTTCGCCATCATCGACGACGGTACGATCTATGGCCGTGAAATCGCGGAGACTTTGCGAGCCGCGGCCGAGCAGGCGGCACTGAAGCCGGCGTTCGTCGACACGTTCCGGCCGCAGCTCGACAACCAGATCGGACTGATCGGCCGGCTGAAGAAGGCCGGCGCGACCAAAGTATTCGCCGGCGGCGACGGCGACGACATCGCCATCATGGGGCGCGATGCTGCCCAGCTCGACGCCGACATCACCTTTGCCGGCGGTGAAAATCTGCGCACGCCGGCCGGCGACGTGCGCTATGCCATGGGCACGTTGATGATCGCGCCACCCGAATGGGCCGAGCTCGCCGATCCCAAGGTGGTGCAGGCCTTCACGGACAAGAACGTCGTGCCGGAAGGCTACACGCTGCCTGCCTATGCCGCGGTCGAGATCGCC
>NZ_RZOF01000362.1:0-6309 GCF_003998955.1 Mesorhizobium sp. M4B.F.Ca.ET.017.02.2.1
CTCCGGCACGATGCCGGCCTCGACGAGGGCGGCGCCGAGCTCGGTCCGGGTGAGGCCGATCAGCGTCGGCTTTTCGGCCGGCGTGGCGCGGGCACGCAAGGCGTCGCGCGCGCCTTCGGCGGTAAGATCAAGTGAAAGGGTCATGGTTGCGCCAATATAAGCGGTTTGCGGCCGATTTCAGTATCGTGCCCGAAATGAAGCGCGGCGCATAGCACAGGTTCGGAGCGGAGTCATGCGGGGCGGGCGCGACCTTGCCAGTCGTGTCATCATTCGCTCGACCGCCGTGAGGCGGCGCCGCATCCCTCGCACTGCGCAAATCGATCACATATTCGTGTTGGCGTAACGACCCAAGGCGCCTTCGCGAACCCTGAAAGGGGCAACTGTGCCCCTGCAAAATGGGAGTATGCGGAATGCAATCGATCAAGCTTGTTGTCATCGCCGGCCTCCTCGGCCTTTCCGCGGCACAGGCATTTGCCGAAGACACGATGGGAACGATGACCATGATGAAGGCCGGCCAGGTAACGGCGATCACGCCCGACGGCCATATGGGCACGATGGTGCCGGACGCCAAGATGAGCGCCGAGATGATGAAGATGGCGAAGCCGATCAAGCACTGCATGATGATGATGACCGACGCCAAGGGCAAAGCCTACATGATCGACACGTCGACCAAGAAGGCCCAGGCCGAGTGTGAGAAAATGGCGATGTGAACATCGCCAAGCACGCACGCCGACCTTCCCGCCGGCCGGTGCGCCGGCGGGTATTCCGATCACATCTCCTTGAACCCCGTTCCGATGCGGTGCCGCATAGCGTCGGACTCGCCGCCCGGGTTGATCGGCTCCGTCATTATGCTAGGCCGGGCCTGTCACCACGAGGTTCGTCATGGCCGGCATATCCCGAAAATACCGCTTGCTGCGGCGTTCGCACGCCATGTGGGTGTCGCGGCGCGTCTGGCAGCCGCGTCTCGTCTTCTGGGCCGGCGCCATCTCGATCGGCCTGATCAGCGTCCTGTTCGCGCTGCTTGCCGACCGCGCGCAGGCTCTGTTCCATATCATGACCGGCAATGAGGGCGGCTGGCGCTTCTATCTGCCGCTCGTGGTGACGCCGCTCGGTTTCGTACTTTGCGCCTGGGTCGCGCATTCCTTCTTCCCGGGGTCGCAAGGCAGCGGCATTCCGCAGGCGATCGCAGCGCGGCATCTGCGCGACGAGGATGACCGCAGCCGCATCCTGTCGCTCAGGCTGGTGGCGGGCAAGATCGCGCTCACCGTCGTCGGCCTCGCCTGCGGCGCCTCGATCGGCCGCGAGGGTCCGACGGTGCAGGTCGGCGCCTCGCTGATGCTGCAGGCGGCGCGCTGGGGCGGCATGGCGCAGGCGCGCGGGCTGATCCTGGCCGGCTCCGCCGCCGGCATCGCCGCCGCGTTCAACACGCCGCTTGCCGGCATCGTCTTTGCCATCGAGGAAATGGGCCGGGCCTATGAGGCGCGCACCAACGGGCTGGTGCTGACGGCGGTGATCCTGGCCGGCCTCGCCTCGCTGGGGCTGCTCGGCAACTACACCTATTTCGGCGTCGCCAAGGACACGGTGGCGTTTGCCACCGACTGGCCGCTGGTGCTTGCCTGCGGCATCATCGGCGGCGGTGTCGGCGCGCTGTTCTCGCTGCTTGCGCTGAAGGTCATGCGCCGCATCCGGCGCTGGAACGCGCTGCAGCCGCTGCCGCGCGCGCTGGTGGTGGCGGCCGTCTGCGGGTTCGCCGTGGCGGTGATCGGCGTCGCGTCCGGCGGGCTGACCTTCGGCACCGGCTATGCGCAGGCGCGCGGCGCGATCGAAGGCACGCAGCTGCCGGCCCTCTTCTTCGTGGAAAAATTCGCCGCCGGCCTCTTGTCGATGGTATCGGGCATTCCGGGCGGTCTCTTCGCACCGTCGCTGGCGGTGGGCGCGGGGCTGGGCAGCACGCTCGGCCTGGTCTTCGGCACGGCCACCGGCACGGCGGCGCTGCTCCGGTTATTTCGCCGGTGTCGTGCAGGCGCCGATGACGGCCTTCGTCATCATCCTCGAGATGACCGGCAACCACGACAATGTCATCGCGCTGATGTGCGCAGCGATGCTGGGCTACGGCACGGCGAGGCTGATCTCCAACGAGCCGCTCTATCATGCGCTGTCGCGCGTCTTCATCGCCGAGGCGATCCGGCGGCGCAGAACGGAGACGATGCCCGCGCCGGGCTGAGCTATCGTTCTTCCGCTTTCACTTGCGGGAGGCGGACCTCGCTGTTGTGCCAGAGCGTCAGGTCTCCCTGGCTTTCAATGTCGCCGCGCGCGTCGAGAGCTTCCAGTCGCCCGGCGATATCGTCCCAGGAAACCTGGACGCCCGCCTTGCGAAGCGCCTCTTCGGTCTTCGCGAGGACCATGGCCGTCTTCCGCCAGCGGTCCATCACCATTTGCATGATGGCGCGGTCGATGTCGCTGTCCGCCGTCAAGGGGGCCTCAGCCTATTTGCACTTGGCGATCGAGGCCAGCGCGGCCGAAATGCCCTTCAGCGAGAACACATAGGAGGTGGGGTTGCCGCGACCGGACTTGGCCTGCACCTTCATGTCGGTGCCGGTCTTCATGGCGGCGATCAGCACCGGCTCTTCCGCCGCGTTCTCGACCCAAGCCGACTTGCCGCGGGTGAACATCGAGAAGGTCTTCTTGTCGATGGTGACGGTGGCCTTGGAGCCTTCCTGGAAATTGTAGCCGGCGATGAATTGCGGCTCGTAGGACACCTGCTGGCCCGGCCGCTGGCTGACGAAGAAG
Source organism: Mesorhizobium sp. M4B.F.Ca.ET.017.02.2.1 (assembly GCF_003998955.1). Classification (NCBI taxonomy): domain Bacteria; kingdom Pseudomonadati; phylum Pseudomonadota; class Alphaproteobacteria; order Hyphomicrobiales; family Phyllobacteriaceae; genus Mesorhizobium; species Mesorhizobium sp. M4B.F.Ca.ET.017.02.2.1. The sequence goes on from NZ_RZOF01000362.1 coordinate 2,791, forward strand.
AACATGTCGCCATGGTCGAGTGTCGCCGGCTGCTTGTCGGTCGGCACGGTGAGCACGTAGCAGACCTTGCCGCCGGATGCCTGGTAGCTGTAGGTCCCCCAGGCATTGTGCTGGCCGATCTTGGTCGCCGACTGCGCCAGCGCGGGCGCCGCCAGGGCCACCAGGACCAGGCTGGAAACTGTAGCAATCAATCCACGCATCGTTTTTCCCGTATTCCAAATGGTGCGGCGGCAGGCCGTTGCGGCGTCCTGCCCGTCGCTTCATTTTGATTTAATCAGGGTTACCAAACGGTGAATTTTCCTCAAGAAAAGGACCCTCACCCCAGGAAACCGCCGCCATTCCCGCGCCGTCGCCACAAAGGCGGCAGGCGGGACGTCCTGTGCCGACTTGGAGGATACGAAAGCGGCAAGAGTTTGACTTTTCAAACAAGCGCTTGCGCCGGTTCGGGCTCAGTCCTTGTCGGCGATCGCGTCCCTGGCAGCCTGCCTGTGCGCGGGCGTGATGTGGGCGCTGACGGCGGTGATCGCAGCGGTCAGCACGGCGAGGTCGTCGGTGAAGCCGAGGCCGAAGATGACATCGGGGATGAAATCGATCGGCAGCACGAAATAGCCGAGCGAGGCGAGCAGGATGCCCTTGGCGCGCATCGGCGTGTCCTTGTCCATGGCGCAGTAATAGGCGGCGACCACCTCTTCCATGAACGGGATCTGCCGGGCGGCCTTCTTGGCCGTGCGCCAGAATTTTTCGCGCACCTCACCTTCGCCGGCGAGCTTGTCGCCGAAGCCGAAGAAATCAAAACCGGGTTGCCGCGCCATCTTCTTCTCCTTGGCGCCGCGCGCTTGGTTGGGTGCACGGCCGCCGGGGGAAAATGTGGTGAAAGCGCCCCCCCATCACAAGAGTTCAGCCGCCAAAATAGCGGTTCATCTTCGTGGCCAGCTCGATGTCGAGTGCGGTGACGCCGCCGGCATCATGCGTGTTCAGCGTGACGTCCACGGTCTTGTAGACGTTCGACCAGTCGGGGTGATGGTCCATCTTTTCCGCCGCGAGCGCGACGCGGGTCATGAAGGCGAAGGCCTCGGAAAAGTTCTTGAAACCGAAGCTGCGCCTGATCGAGGCGCCGTCCTCGGCCAGCGACCAGCCGCCGAGTTCGGCCAAAGCGGCGAGGACGGCGTCCTTGCCCAGTTTTTCTCTCGTCATGTCTTTGTCCCGTGCTATTTCGGATTTTGACCCTCACCATAATGCATGTCGTCCGCAAGTGCGTCGCAGTTTTGGGACATGACATGCACAAAAACGGCGCCGGATCGATGAGCGCAAAGCCGATAAATTCCATCCTGTTCGTCTGCCTCGGCAATATCTGCCGCTCGCCTCTCGCCGAAGGCGTGTTGCGCGCCGTGCTGGCCGAGCGCGGGCTGGGCCGAACCATCATGCTCGATTCGGCCGCGACCAGCGGCTGGGAGGTCGGCTCCGCTCCCGATCCGCGTTCGATCTCGATCGCGGCGCATCATGGCATCGACATTTCCGGGCAAAGGGCGCGCAGGGTGGTGCCGGAGGATTTTTCCCGCTTCGACGTGATCCTCGGCATGGACCGGGCGAACGTCCGCGACCTCAAGGCGATCGCGCCCGCCGCGATGCGCGAGCGCATCCACCTGTTCCTTGAGTTTGCCGACGGCGCTGCGGGCGAGGTGCCGGACCCCTATTATGACGGGCCGGACGCGTTCGCCGAGGTCTATCGCATGATCCGCGAGGCGTCGGAGGCGCTGGCGAAGCGGCTGGCAGCGCGCGCGTCGGCGCCCGACAGCGGCCAGGCTTCCTCGACGATATAGGGGCCGCCGCCGACCGAATCGCGCGACGACATCAAAACGAAACGGCCGACGCGGAAGGGCAGCGCCGAGAAATTGCCGCGCGCCGAAAGATACTGCGCAACGTCGAGCGGACTTGAATTGCGCAGCCGCGCCAGCGTCACATGCGGCATGAACTTGCGCGGATCGGCCGGCAGGCCGAGCCGCTGGCAGATGCGGTCGATCTCGCCTTGCAGGGCGGTCAGGTCCGGCGAGACGGCGACGCCGGCCCATACGGCGTGCGGCTTCTTCTGGCCGAAGGCGCCGACACCGGAGAGCGTCAGCGAGAAGGACGGGCGGTGGACGCGGTCCAGCGCGTTGGCGATCTCGTCGGCGACATGGCCCTCGACATCGCCGATGAAGCGCAGCGTCAGATGGTAGTTTTCGACGTCGATCCAGCGGGCTCCGGGCAGGCCGCCCCGGAGCAGGGACAGCGAAAGAGCGGCGTCACGCGGAATTTCGAGGGCGGTGAAAAGACGCGGCATGGCAAGCCTCCTGTCCTCGAATCGAAACTCACGCCCCTAGCGAATCATCGATATCCAAGCGGGGCAAGCGGTTTATTGACCTCGCGGTTTCCCCAACGGCAACCGTGACTTTCCTGCCTCACGACGCGCCGCCATCCGCGGCAATCGACTTTTCCACCGTCGGTAGTATGCCTTCGACCATCCTGTCGACGCCCCTGGCGTTGGGGTGCAGCCCATCGCCAAGCTGCAGGCCGGGCACGCCGGCGACGCCGTCGAGAAAGAACGGATAGAGCGTAACGCCGTATTTCGCGGCGAGCTTCGGATAGATGGCGTCGAAGGCGTTCTGGTAGTCGGCGCCGAGATTGGGCGCGGCGCGCATGCCGGCCAGCAGCACGCCGATCTTGCGCGCCTTGAGCCTGGCCAGCATCTCGTCGAGGTTTTTCTCGGGGACGGCCGGCGCCACACCGCGCAGCATGTCGTTGGCGCCGAGCTCGAGGATCACCAGTTGCGTGCCGTCGGGCACCGACCAGTCGAGCCGCGCCAGGCCGCCGCTCGAGGTGTCGCCGGAGACGCCGGCATTGGCGACGCTGACATCGAGACCCTTGGCGCGAAGCGCTGCCTGCAGCCTATCGGTGAAACCCTCGCCGGGCCCGAGGCTGAAACCCGCCATCAGGCTGTCGCCGAAACCGACGATCCTGAACGTCTCGGCGCTTGCCGAGGAAACGGCGCTGCCGATCGCGGCGAAAAGAACGAGGGCTGCGGCCAGAGTGTGTTTGAAAGCCATGCGGCAGGCCCCATATGAGCGGAAATGGTCTTCAGGCGAAGGCGGGTTCCTTGTTGAGCATCGGATTTCCCCGGTCTCCACTTTGGCTCCGATGCTCTAGCCCTTCTCTACCCATATAGGACGCTTTCATTGTGACAGAAGCCGTCATCGTGCTGAAAGACGTATCGCTGACGCTCGGTGAAGGCGCGTCCTCCGTGCATGTGCTGAAGGGCGTCAGCCTCGATGTCGCGGCCGGCGAGGCGACCGGCATTGTCGGCCCTTCGGGTTCCGGCAAGTCGACGCTGCTGATGGTCCTGGCCGGCCTGGAAAGGGTCGATTCCGGAACGGTCCGCATCGCCGGCGAGCTGCTCAACGGTAAAAGCGAGGACCAGATCGCATCGTTTCGGGGGCGAAACATCGGCATCGTGTTCCAGTCCTTCCACCTCATCCCCAATAT
>NZ_RZOF01000363.1:0-6285 GCF_003998955.1 Mesorhizobium sp. M4B.F.Ca.ET.017.02.2.1
CACCGCGCCCAGCCACGGCCGCGAGGACTTCGACGCCTGGATGGACGCTGTGGCGGAACTGCTCAAGCGCGGCGTCGACACCGCGATCCCGTTCCCGGTCGACGATGCCGGCTTCTTCACCAAGGACGCGCCGGGCTTCGGCCCGGACCGCGAGGGTGGAGCCGCGCGCGTCATCGACGACAATGGCAAGAAGGGCAACGCCAACCAGGCGGTCATCGAGGAACTGATCAAGCGCAATGCGCTGTTCGCGCGCGGCCGCCTGAAGCATTCCTATCCGCACTCCTGGCGTTCCAAGAAGCCGATCATCTTCCGCAACACGCCGCAATGGTTCGTCTATATGGACAAGGACCTCGGCGACGGCACGACACTGCGCAGCCGCGCGCTGAAGGCGATCGACGACACCCGCTTCGTGCCATCCGCCGGCCAGAACCGCATCCGCGCCATGATCGAGGAGCGTCCCGACTGGGTGCTGTCGCGCCAGCGCGCCTGGGGCGTGCCGATCGCCGTCTTCGCCGACGTGGACGGCAACGTGCTGAAGGACGAGGCGGTCAACCAGCGCATCATGGACGCCTTCGAGACGGAGGGCGCAGACGCCTGGTTCGCGCCCGGCGCCAAGGAGCGTTTCCTCGGCAATCACGATGCCGCGAAATGGCACCAGGTGATGGACATCCTCGATGTCTGGTTCGATTCGGGCTCGACGCATGTCTTCACGCTGGAGGATCGTCCGGACCTGAAATGGCCGGCCGACGTCTATCTCGAAGGCTCCGACCAGCATCGCGGCTGGTTCCACTCCTCGCTGCTCGAAAGCTGCGCCACCCGGGGCAGGGCGCCCTACGACACCGTCGTCACCCATGGCTTCACCATGGATGAGGAGGGGCGGAAAATGTCGAAGTCGCTCGGCAACACCGTGGTGCCGCAGGACGTCATCAAGCAGTCGGGTGCCGACATTCTGCGGCTCTGGGTGGTGACGACCGATTACTGGGAAGACCAGCGGCTCGGCAAGAACGTGCTGCAGACCAACATCGACGCCTACCGCAAGCTGAGGAACACCATCCGCTGGATGCTGGGCACGCTTGCCCATGACGATGGCGAGGAGGTGGCGCTGGACAAGATGCCGGAACTGGAGCGGCTGATGCTGCACAGGCTGTCCGAGCTCGACGAACTGGTGCGCCAGGGCTACGACGCCTTCGAGTTCAAGCGCATCACCCGCGCGCTCGTCGACTTCATGGTGGTCGAGCTGTCGGCCTTCTATTTCGACATCCGCAAGGACGCGCTCTACTGCGACGCGCCCTCCAGCGTCCGGCGCAAGGCCGCCGTGCAGGTGGTGCGCCATCTGTTCGACTGCCTGGTCAAATGGCTGTCGCCGATGCTGCCCTTCACCATGGAGGAGGCCTGGCTCGATCGTCACCCCGACGCCGTCTCGGTCCATCTCGACCAGTTCCCGCAAATTCCGGCGGACTGGAGGAACGAGGCGCTGGCGGAGAAGTGGCGCAAGGTCAGGCAGGTGCGCCGCGTCGTCACCGGCGCGCTCGAGATCGCCCGCGCCCAGAAGGTCATCGGCTCGTCGCTGGAGGCGGTGCCGGTCGTCACGATCGACGATGCCGCGCTTGAAGCGGCGATCTCGGATGTCGACATGGCCGAGATGGCGATCACCAGCGATCTGGTCATCGCCCACGGCAAGACGCCAGACGGCGCCTTCACGCTGGACGAGGTCAGGGGTGTTGCGGTGGTCGTCGAGAAGGCCGAAGACCGTGGCCTGGTGAAATGCGCGCGCTCCTGGCGCTACACCGCTGATGTCGGCGAAGATCCGGAATTTCCGGACGTCTCGGCCCGCGATGCCGATGTACTGCGCGAACTCAAGGCGCTCGGGCGGCTCTAGTGCATGTCGCCCAAAAGTGTGAAGCGGTTTTGGGATAACGACATGCATCACCAAAATGAGTGCACAAATGCCACGCCGGGCGGCGGATTGCCGCCCGCGCGTTGCCCTTAACGGGTGGTTGAGGTAAACACGCGAAACTCCGGACGACAAATTCTCGCCGGAATTCCGTCGCAAGTGCTTGGCCGATGGGGACCGCGCCTCTGGCCGGTGGCGATCGAGAGGCTGTTTATTGTGGGACTTTTTGGCATGACCGAGAGAACTTATGCGCGCGTCGCGCTGCTGGCGCCGCTTGTCGTATCGGGGCTTGCGCTGTCCGGCTGCATGGGCTCGCCCACCTATGGCACCGACAAGCCTGCCGCCACACAGCTCGCCGACGATCTCTCCAGTGCCTTTTCGATCACGCCGAAGCGCAAGGAACAGATCGACTACAAGCCGCGCCCCGATCTGGTGAAGCCGGCGCCGGGGCAGAAGGGAAACCTGCCGCCGCCGCAGGAGAGCATCGAGACGGCGAGCGCCGATTGGCCCGAATCGCCCGAGCAGCGCCGCGCCCGACTTCGCGCCGACGCCACCGCCCACCAGGACGATCCGGCCTACCAGTCGCAGATCGTCGACGACGTGCAGACCGATCCGGCGGCGGTGAAGAAGGCGATGGCGGATTCGGCCTCGAGCCACCCGCCGCGCTGGACGCCGGCGGATTCGGACAAGGGCCGCGCCGCCGAGATCCAGCGCCGCATGGCAGAGGGCAAGCAGGGCGACCCCAACACCCGCAAATATCTGAGCGAGCCGCCGCTGGCCTATCGCGTCGCCTCCGATGCCGCGCCGCAGGGCGAGCTTGGCGAGGACGAGTACAAGAAGGAACGCCGCCTCAAGAAGGAGGCGGCCGCCAAGAGCAAGAGCGGCGGCTGGTTCGACTGGTGGTAAGGTTTTCGGCCCTGGGCTTCTTGGCTTAGGCCGATTTCTACGGCTCGCGCCGCTCCCGGAAAAAATCCTTGAGAATGAGGGACGCCTCGCGCTCGCCCATGCCCGGATAGATGTCCGGCGTGTGGTGGCAGGTGGCGGAGGTGAAGAAGCGCACACCGTTGACCACCGCGCCGCCCTTCTCGTCGGCGGCGCCGAAATAGAGCCGGCGCAGTCGCGCGAACGAGATGGCGCCGGCGCACATGGCGCAAGGCTCCAGCGTGACATAGAGATCGTGGCCGGTAAGCCGCTCGCTGGCGAGCTTTTCGCAAGCCTGGCGGATCGCCAGCATCTCCGCATGCGCCGTCGGATCGGCAAGCTCGCGGGTGCGGTTGCCGGCCTTGGCGACGACCGTGCCGCCGCTGGCGATGACGGCGCCGACCGGCACTTCGCCGCGCCGCGCCGCCGCCTCGGCCTCCGCCAGCGCCAATGCCATGAAATCCGGCCGCTTCACGCGCTTTCCATTCCGATTATCTCCTCGCCACCCGACAGCGATCCTGTTATCTAGCGCCTAACCTCGAAAATCGGACTCGGTTTTCGGCAACGATCATGCGCCACATCAAAGTGCGACAGCGTCCTTTGCGCGCCCGAACGGATGCGCCACGCTGTAGCAGCGCAAACAGGCAAAGGCCACATGGACGACAACGACAAGAAATTCCGGCCCAAGAAGGGGCCGGTCAGGGGCGGTCCGAAAGCCGCGGGGCCGCGCGGCCGCGATGGCGCCGCCGGCAAGGGCGGCAAGCCGGGCTTCGGCGCCAAGAAGCCTTACGCGCCGCGTGGCGACCGGCCGATGGCTGCCGAAGGCGAGCGGCCAAAGCGCGATTTCAAGAGCGGCGACCGGCCGTTCAGCAAGGGCAAGCGTCCCGAAGGCAAGCCCTTCGAGAAGCGCGAGGGGCCACGCAAGCCCTACGCGCCGCGCGGCGACCGGCCGATGGCTGCCGAAGGCGAGCGGCCTCCGCGCGATTTCAAGCGCGCCTACAAGCCGCGCGATCTAGAGCAGGGCGCGCCAGGCGGCGACAAGCCGTTCCGCAAGGGCCCGCGTCCGGACGGCAAGCCGTTCGAGAATCGTGAGCGCAAGCCCTATGCGCCACGCGGCGACCGGCCGATGGCCGCCGAGGGCGCGGGCGGCGAAAAGCGTTTCGACCGGCCTAAACGTGATTTTGCCGATCGTCCGAAGCGTGACTTTGCCGATCGCCAGAAACGGGATTTCGCCGATCGCCCGAAGCGTGACTTCGCCGATCGCCCCAAGCGCGATTTTGCCGGCGACCGGCCGCAGGGCGGTTTCAAGCCGCGCCCGCGCCCAACGGAGGCCGCCGAGGAAGCGGGCGAGCGCATCGCCAAGCGGCTCGCACGCGCCGGTCTTGCCTCGCGCCGCGACGCCGAGGAACTGATCGCCGCCGGCCGCGTCAAGGTCAACGGGAAGGTCCTGTCCTCGCCGGCCTTCAACGTCATGCCCGACGACATCATCCATCTCGACGGCATGGAAATCCCCAAGATCGAGCGCACGCGGCTGTTCCTGTTCCACAAGCCGGCCGGCGTCGTCACCACCAACCGCGATCCCGAGGGCCGCAAGACCGTCTTCGACGTGCTGCCGGCGGAACTGCCGCGGCTGATGACCATCGGCCGCCTCGACATCAACACCGAGGGGCTGTTGCTGCTGACCAATGACGGCGGCCTGTCGCGCGTGCTCGAGTTGCCGGCCACCGGCTGGCTCAGGCGCTACCGGGTGCGCGTGCACGGCAAGGTCGAGGAAAGCGCGCTCGCGGGCCTGCGCGAGGGCATCGCCGTCGACGGCGTTTTTTATGGCGCGATCGAAGCCAGCCTCGACCGGGAGCAGGGCACCAATGCCTGGTTGACGATCGGCCTGCGCGAAGGCAAGAACCGCGAGGTCAAGAACATCCTTGGCGCGCTCGGCCTCGACGTGACGCGGCTGATCCGTATTTCCTACGGCCCATTCCAGCTCGAGGACCTGCCGGAGGGCCACGTGCTGGAGATCAAGGGCCGCGTGCTGCGCGACCAGCTCGGCGAGCGCCTGGTCGAGGAATCTGGCGCCAATTTCGACGCCGAGATCCAAAAGCCCTTTTCCAACAAACCGGTGCGCCGCACCGAACCGCGACGCGATGAGGCCGAACGGCCAAAATTCCCGCGCGATGGCGTCGATCGCCGGCCGATCGGCGAGGGCGGGCTGATCAAGGCCCGCAAGCGCCGCGAAGGCAGCCGCGACGAGGCGCTGGGCAAGCTTTCGACCAAGCCCGACAGGGCCTTCGGCGAGCGCGGTCCGAAGCCGGAGCGCGGCGGTTTCGGCGACAAACCTCGCGGTGGTTTTGGCGACAAGCCCCGTGCGGGGTTCGGCGGCAAGAAGTCCGAGCGCGAGCAGCGGCCGATCGAGCCGCCCGGCCAGCGCAAGGCCAATGTCTGGATGGCGCCGGGTGCCCGGCCGATCGGCAAGGGCAGGGCGGAGGCCGATGCCGCAAAGGCGGCGGAAGCCAAGGCGCGCAAGGCTTCGTTCAAGCCGTCCTATGGCAAGGCCGCCGGCAAACCAAGCGGCGCCAAGCCGTACGGCAAGCCGCGTGGCGAGCGCCCGGATGGCGGCGACCGGCCGCGCCCGAAGGGTCCCAGGACCAGATGAGGGCCGGACTGAAATGAGAATCGTCGGCGGTGAGTTCCGCGGGCGTCCGCTGGCGACGCCGCGCGGCAATGCCATCCGCCCGACCACCGACCGCACGCGCGAGGCGCTGTTCAACGTGCTGGCGCATCGCTTCGCCGACAAGCTCGATGGCGCGCGCGTGCTCGACCTGTTCGCCGGCACCGGCGCGCTCGGTCTGGAAGCGCTGTCGCGGGGCGCTTCCTACGGCGTCTTCATCGAGGAATCGGCCGAGGGACGCGGCCTGATCCGCGAGAATGTCGAGGCCTTCGGACTGACCGGCCGCACCAAGATCTTCCGCCGCGACGCCACGGGACTCGGCGATGCCGGCACGCTGGCCGCTTTCGGCCTCGTCTTCGCCGATCCGCCCTATGGCAAGGGTCTTGGCGAGCGCGCGCTGCGTTCCGCCAGGCAAGGCGGCTGGCTGCTGCCCGGCGCGCTCTGCGTCGTCGAGGAAGCGGCCTCCGCGCCGTTCGAGGCCGGGGAGGGATTCGCGGTGGTCGACGAGCGCGGTTATGGCGAGACGGTGATCCGGTTCATCGAGGCGGGGTGAGCAGCTCTCCTCTCCCACAAGTGGAGAAGGAAGAAGCGCCGCCTCGAAAATGACGAACAATTCACTTTGCCTCGACCAGCAACCTTGCCTATCGTCGCGCAACCGAAACCGGAGCGTTTAATGACATCTTGCACCAGACGGCTGCGCGCGGCGCTCCTTACCTCGGCGCTTGCGCTCACCGGCCCGGCGCTCGCCGGCGACGACGGCAAGGTGACGGATTTTCTCCTCGACAACGGCATGGAGGTGGTGGTC
>NZ_RZOF01000364.1:0-6195 GCF_003998955.1 Mesorhizobium sp. M4B.F.Ca.ET.017.02.2.1
CTACATCTCGGCGGTCGTCGGGCAGTTCCTCGAGGCTTTCGTCGAGGATGGTCACCGTGTCGAGGATGCCCTCGAAATCGCCCTGCAGGTGGACGGAGGGCGCTTCCGCCCATTCGGCGCAAGCCGCCGCCACGGCCACCAGGTGGCCTGCGAGATTGCCGCTGTCGACCGCCGAGATGTAGAGCGGATAGAGCGGCTTCAGCGTGGTCGTATCGTACCAGTTGAAGAGATGGCCGCGGTCGCGCGGCATGCTCTCGATGGTCGTCATCGTCGCGTCGATGCGGGTGATCGCGTCGGACAGGCTGATCCAGCCGAAGTCGCGCGCCGAAACCACCGACAGCAGATAGACGCCGATATTGGTCGGCGAGGTGCGCGGCGCCACCACCGGCGCCGGGCTTTCCTGGAAATTGTCGGGCGGCAGATGGTGATGCTCGGCCGTCACGAAGGTCTCGAAATAGTGCCAGGTGCGGCGCGCGATGGTGCGCAGCGTATGGATGTCGGCGGCCGAGATGCGCAGCCGGTCCTCGGTCTCGGCCGAGCGGCTGATCCAGCAGGCGACCGCCGGCGAGCCGATCCAGAACAAGGCGAAGAAGAAGGCGACGAAGGCGCCGGTGGAATCGGCAAGCACGGGGATGGCAAGGCCGACGACACCGATGATCACCGCGCCGTACATCATGCCGTAATAGGCGGCGAGGTCGCTGCCGCCGCTCTTGTGCGCCTGCGAAGCGGTGCGCCATTCGAGCAGGTTCTGCCGGCTGACGAACAGGCGGTAGAGCGTGCGCACGATGGCATCGCCCATCATCCAGGCGAGATGCGCCATCAAAAGCACCTTCAACGCCACCAGGGCGGTGCCGAAGATGGTGTCGCGCGCCAGCGCCGAGAAATGGCCGCGCGGCGTCTGGTCGCCGCTCTTGGGCAGGATGCCGTTGACGATGTCGAAGGTCGGCGCCATGAACAGGCTGAGGATCAAGAGCGCCTGCCATTGCGCGGCCTGGGTGAAGGGCAGCAGCGTCCAACCGGCGATCGCCGCCATCACCCAGAAGATCGGGGTGAGCGAGCGGCGCAGATTGTCGACCATCTTCCAGCGCGACAGCGCCGGCACGCCGGAGCGCGGGTCGAGGATGAAGCCGAGAAGCTGCCAGTCGCCCCGCGCCCAGCGATGGTGGCGCGACGCGTCGACCGAATAGCGGGTCGGATAGTCCTCGACCAATTCGACGTCGGTGACCAGGGCCGAGCGCGCCAGCGCGCCTTCGAGCAGATCGTGGCTGAGGACGGTGTTTTCCTCGATGCGGTCCTTCAGCGCCGCCTCGAAGGCATCGACATGGTAGAGGCCCTTGCCGGTGAAGGAGCCATCGCCGAAGACATCCTGGTAGACGTCGGAAACGGCGAACACATAGGGGTCGAGGCCACGGTTGGCGGAGAAGACGCGCTGGAAGAAGGAGGCGTCGTCGCCGCTGGTCAGCGAAGCAGTGATGCGCGGCTGCAGAATGGTGTAGCCGGCGGTGACGACGCGCTTGGCGGCGTCGAAATGCGGGCGGTTGAGCGGATGGCAGAGCTTGCCGGCCAGACTGGCCACGGCATCGCGGGTGGTGCGCGTGTCGGCGTCCAGCGTCATCACATGGACGACGTTTTCCGGCAGCGGCACGTCGAGCGGCAAATAGGTGGTGTCGCTATCGCCGCGCAGCAGAAGGTTCAGCTCGTGCAGCTTGCCACGCTTGCGCTCCCAGCCCATCCAGCAGCCTTGCGCGGCGTTGTAGAGCCGGCGCCGGTGCAGGACATAGAAGAGCGGCGCGCCTTCGGTGGGATAGCGGGCGTTGAGCCTGGCGATCTCGTCACGCGCATATTGCAGAATCTCGATGTCGGCGGCATCGATCTCGGTGTTCGAATCCGGCCAGTCCGAAAGCAGCGCGAAATGGATTTCGCCCGCCGAATTGGCGAGATGATGCACCTCGATGTTGCGGATGTTTTCCTCGACATCGTCGCGCGAGCCGATCAGCGAGGGCACCACGACCAGCGTGCGCGCCTCGGCCGGCACGCCATGCTTGTAGTCATAGCCGACCAGCCGCGTCGGCTTTAGGAACAGCGACGCGACGGTGTTGAAGAAGGCGAGCGCGCCTTCCGAGGCCGGCACGGCGAACAGGGCCAACATCAGGACGATGGACGGCAGCGACAGGCCGAGATGGTCGAGGGCGTTGCCGGCGAGCGCCAGCAGCAGCACCGTCAGCGCGAAGACCGGCACGACGACGCCCAGCCAGCCAGTGCTGGTGAAGGCGCGCTTGGCCGTGACACTGATGGTCGGCCGGTAGCCGATCGCCTTTTCCAGCTCCAGCCGACGCGGGCCGACAAGGAAGAAGCCGACATCGGTATGCACCATGCCGTCGGCGTCGGTCGCTTCGGCCTGGGGGACCTCGGCGCCGGAGGCGTCGGCGATGACAACATGGCCGGCAAGTTCGATGGCCTTTTCGGCAACGCGGAATTCGGAGAGCTCCGAGCGGCGCGCCAGCTCTTCGATGGCCGTGCGATACTGGTCGCGCGAGAAGAAGTCGAGCGCGGCGAAGTCGGTCTTCTCGCGCAGCAGCGTATCGATGCGGCTGACGCCCTCGAACCAGACAGTCCAGTCGACGTCGTTGATGAGGCGCAGGCCACGGATGATGTTGCCGGTGGTGACATTGCCGCTGGACAGCGTGTGATGCTCGGAGATGATGATCTCCTCGGCATCGGAGCCGCTCTTCTCCAGCTCGCTTTCCAGCCATTCCAGCGCCCGGCCGGCGTTCTGCGAACCGTCGCGCAGGCGGTAGAGCAACTGGGTGGCGAAGGTGGTGTCCTGCGCATGGGTGCCGTAGTGCGACAGGATCTTCTGCCGGTCGGCATTGTCGTCGGTCGCCAGCACACGGTCGGCGACCTCGTTGGCGATCTGGCGCATCTGCCTGGTGCGGTTGACGCGCACGGCTATGCGGCGAAGATTCTCGATCAGCACGAAGCGCAGCAGCGACGGCAGCGCCCAGAGCTCGCCGATCTTCAGCGGCTCGACCGACTGGAAGCCCTCGACGATCGCCTTGAACATCGTCGCCGAGACGGAGCTGTCGGAATGCGCGACATAGGTCCAGGCCAGCGCCAGGGCGCGCGGCACACTGGTTCCGTCCGCCAGTTTCAGCGTCGGCAGCTGGCGGTAGAAGCGGCGCGGCAGGTCGCGCTTGACCTGAAAGATCGTCTCCTCGACCAGATAGTTGTTGTCGAGCAGCCATTGCGCCGCCGGCGTGATGGTTTCGCCCTTGGCCTGCGCGGCATTGGTCGAGCGGTAGACCTCGAGGATTCGCTTGGCGCTGTCGCGGATGCGGCCCTGGAATTCGAACGGCGCCAGGCCGAACAGATCCTTGACGTCTCCCTTGGCGAGACCCGCGCCAAGCTCACGCAGCCGGTCTTCCGGCATGAAATTGGAGCGTATCGGCGCTTCGGTGATGACCGGAAAGCTGGCGCTCGTGAGTTCGATTTTGGCGGGATTCGTCTGTATGTTCATTTATAATTCCGTATGGCGGGCACGGTGCGGCGTCCCCGCCACGGCAATGGCCCTAAAACCTGCTCAAATGCAATTGGTTGCATGTCAACTTAGGCCGAAAGTTCGTTTTCCGCACCACCCAGGGCGTCATCTCTCAGCAACGCGGTGGACGAGCGCCCCACGCTCCCCGTCCCATATCTGATCGAGGCAAGGAATCCGGCTTTTTCGTGATGCGGGCAAGAGCTTACGCCAATTTTCGCCGGCGTCGCGATCATGTTTGGCAACAGGCGTTAATGGTTGCTGCCAGCCCGATCGATGCGGATCACGAACAGGATCGTGCTGGCGGCCGGCTCCAGGCGCTGTCTCGAGGCGCCTCGATCCAGCACCAGCGCATCGAGCGGGCCGAGGCGCTCGGGAGCGTCGCCGGCGAGCACGATCTCGCCATCGAGGGGCAGCACAAGGGTCGTGTCCGCCCTGGCCTCGATTTCCAGAGGCGCCGCGACCGTCAGCCGCTCGACGGTGTGCTTCATGCGGCCGCGCCGGGTCATGACATTGAGGTCGGTGATCGGGCCGGAGATCAGCGCGGCTGCGGTCGGCACATCGGCGGCAAAGGAAAACGGGGCGGAGGGCCCGGTCAGTTCAGCCGGCGTTCCGCCGGCAATGTCGAGCACGATGCCCTGCCCTTCCAGGACGCAAAGCGTGCGGTCGATGCCGGCAAAGCTCGAGAACGGCCCGCCCGTCTCGACGCGCGCCATGGAGACGCGCCAGTCGAAATCGTCAAGGCCGGCGCCGTCGGGCGAAACAGTGATTTCGGTCGTCGTGCCGCCGCCGTTCTTCCACGGCATGACGCGGTAGCCGGCGGCACGAAGGATGCGCATGCTCAGCCCAGTATGCCCGGCAGGTTGAGCTGGTGCTCTTTGGCGCACTCGATGGCGATGTCGTAGCCGGCATCGGCATGGCGCATGACGCCGGTCGCCGGATCGTTCCACAAAACCCGCTCCAGGCGCTTGGCGGCCGCCGGCGTGCCGTCGGCGACGATGACCATGCCGGAATGCTGCGAAAAGCCCATGCCGACGCCGCCGCCATGGTGCAGCGACACCCAGGTGGCACCCGAGGCGGTGTTGAGCAAGGCGTTGAGCAGCGGCCAGTCGGAAACGGCGTCGGAGCCGTCCTTCATCGCTTCGGTCTCGCGGTTGGGCGACGCGACCGAGCCGGAATCGAGGTGATCGCGGCCGATGACGACCGGTGCCTTGAGCTCGCCCTTGGCCACCATCTCGTTGAAGGCGAGGCCGAGCCGATGGCGATCGCCAAGGCCGACCCAGCAGATGCGTGCCGGCAGGCCCTGGAAGGCAATGCGCTCGCGCGCCATGTCTAGCCAGTTGTGCAGGTGGGTGTTACCGGGGGTGAGCTCGCGCACCTTGGCGTCGGTCTTGTAGATATCCTCCGGATCGCCCGACAGAGCCGCCCAGCGGAACGGGCCGATGCCGCGGCAGAACAGCGGGCGGATATAGGCCGGTACGAAGCCGGGGAAGGCAAAGGCGTTCTCGAAGCCCTCTTCCTTGGCAACCTGGCGGATGTTGTTGCCGTAGTCCAGCGTCGGCACGCCGGCGTTCCAGAACGCCACCATCGCCTCGACATGCTCGCGCATCGACGCGCGCGCCGCCTTCTCGACCGCCTTCGGATTCGAGACGCGCTTCTCGCGCCACTCGGCCATGGTCCAGCCCTTCGGCAGATAACCGTTCACCGGGTCATGCGCCGAGGTCTGGTCTGTGACCA
Organism: Mesorhizobium sp. M4B.F.Ca.ET.017.02.2.1; assembly: GCF_003998955.1. NCBI lineage: Bacteria > Pseudomonadati > Pseudomonadota > Alphaproteobacteria > Hyphomicrobiales > Phyllobacteriaceae > Mesorhizobium > Mesorhizobium sp. M4B.F.Ca.ET.017.02.2.1. The sequence continues at coordinate 5,273 of NZ_RZOF01000364.1, forward strand.
TGTCGGGGCGGATGCCGCGCCGGTACATTTCCGGCACGATCTCGGCCGCATTGCCGAGCAGGCCGACCGACTTCGCCTCGCCGGCCTTGGTCCAGCGCTCGATCTTCTCCAGCGCCTCGTCCAGCGTCTCGGCCTTCTCGTCGACATAGCGGGTGCGCAAACGGAAATCGATCGAGTCCGGGTTGCATTCGATGGCGAGGCAGCAGGCGCCGGCCATGACGGCGGCCAGCGGCTGGGCGCCGCCCATTCCGCCGAGGCCGGCTGTCAGGATCCACTTGCCCTTGAGGTTGCCGCCATAGTGCTGGCGGCCGGCCTCAACGAAGGTCTCGTAGGTGCCCTGGACGATGCCTTGCGTGCCGATATAGATCCAGGAGCCGGCCGTCATCTGGCCGTACATCATCAGGCCCTTCTTATCGAGCTCGTTGAACTTCTCCCAGTTCGCCCAGTGCGGCACGATGTTGGAGTTGGCGATCAGCACGCGCGGCGCATCGGCATGCGTGCGGAACACGCCGACCGGCTTGCCGGACTGCACCAGCAGCGTCTCGTCGTCGCCGAGCGTCTTCAGCGAGGCGGCGATGCGGTCGAAATCGTTCCAGGTGCGCGCGGCACGGCCGATGCCGCCATAGACGACCAGCTCGTTGGGGTTTTCAGCGACGTCGGGATCGAGATTGTTCATCAGCATGCGCAGCGGCGCCTCGGTCAGCCAGCTGCGGGCGTTGAGCTCGGCGCCGCGCGGGCTGCGGATTTCGCGGATATTGTGACGAGGATTGGTCATCATTGTCCCTTTCGAGTAAGGCGGCGCGTTAGCGCCCGGCCCAGTCAATGGCGGTTTCGAGAATGGTCTTCAGCGTGGCGCGGATCGGCGCCGCGTATTCGGGGTCGTAGGGCACCGGCCAGTTGTCCGGCGCGCCCCTGCCTTCGGG
>NZ_RZOF01000365.1:0-6192 GCF_003998955.1 Mesorhizobium sp. M4B.F.Ca.ET.017.02.2.1
TCCCAGAAAGCATATATGGCGCAGCCCGGGCTTGCGGCAAGCCCCCGGCAATGCCGTATGTACGCTGCCCTTGACCTCAGTTTAGGAAAGGGAGTTTGCATGCGGATTTTACTGTCGACCTATGGCTCGCGTGGCGATGTCGAACCGGTGGTGGCGCTCGGCGCGCGGCTGCAGGACGTCGGCGCCGAGGTGCGGGTAAGTGCCCCCGGCGATGAGGAGTTCGCCGCTCTGTGTGCCCGCGCCGGCGTCCCACTGGCGCCGGCCTTTTCGCCGGTGCGCGAATGGGCCAAGGAGATGATCCGGCGCAGGAGATCGGCATCGCCCGAGGGCGTGGCAGCGCTCGTCTCCGGGCAGGCGGCCGAGATCGTCGCCAGGCAGTATGATGCGCTGGCGGCAGCCGCAGAAGGCTGCGACGCGGTGGTGGCTTTCGGCCTGTTTCCGTCCTGCGCCGCCGCGCGGTTGGTCGCGGAGCAGCGGGGCATGCGCTACATGCTTGGCACGTTCTGCCCCATCTGGCTGCCTTCGGCGCACAACCGGCCGCATGAATATCCGGGCCATCCTCTTCCAGCCGGGGTAACCGACAATCGGCTGCTGTGGCAGACGGACATCCTGACCAAGAACGCACTGTTCGGCGGTGCGATCAACAGCCACCGCGCCTCGCTTGGATTGCCGCCGGTGGCGAATGTCCGCGACTATGTCTACGGCGATCCCGTCCTGCTCGCCTGCGACGCGACGTTGGGGCCGTGGCAGCCGTCGGACCTGATCGACGCCGTCCAGACCGGCGCCTTGATCCTGCCGGACGAACGGCCGCTGCCCGACGGGCTGGAGGCGTTCCTCGAAGCCGGCTCTCCGCCGGTCTATGTCGGCTTTGGCTCCATAGCGGTCGCCAGCGAATCTGCCCGCGCGGCCATCGAGGCGGTCCGGGCTCACGGTCGCCGTACTGTGCTCGCGCAAGGCTGGGCCGAGCTCGGCCTGATCGACGACCGCGACGACTGCTTCGCCGTTGGCGACGTCAACCAGCAGGCACTGTTTGGCCGGATGGCCGCCGTCATTCATCACGGCGGCGCCGGCACGACCGTCGCCGCTGCCCGGGCAGGAGCGCCTCAGCTCGTGGTGCCGCAGATCGGCGACCAGCCCTATTGGGCTCGGCGGGTGGCCGAACTTGGCATAGGGGCGGCGCATGACGGCCCTATACCGACCACGGCGACATTGTCGGCAGCCCTTGCGACGGCGCTCGCGCCGGAAACCCGCGCCCGGGCGGTCGTGCTCGCCGGCTCGATCCGCGGCGACGGAGCGGCGGTGGCCGCCAGGCTGCTCGCTGACCTAGGCCGGGGCGGGAGCTGACCTCATTGCTTCAGCTCCCCCAGCGCCCTTTCGAGCGGCGCTGGCGAGATCTGGATCGGGCCGGAGAAGGGTATGTCCATGTCCATGATCAGATAGAGCGCGGCGGCGACCAGGGCCGCCGACACGACGAAGGTGGCGACGACCGTTGCGTTGCATGGCGCCCTGAAGCCGAAGCTGGCGAAGATCAGCATCAGCCAGGCGACAAGAAGCGCGATCAGCGCTCCAGGGATCGCGCCTTCCGACTGTTCGGCCAGCACCCAGCGCAATTCGATCACCTTCTGCAGCTGCTGGCGGGCATCCCGCAGCATGTCTGCATGCTTGTCGTCGGGCGGCGTCAGCACGCTCAGCTGGTCGCCGACATTGTTGAGCAGCAGCTCAGACAGCCGGTTGGCGACGATCGGCGATTGCTGGCTTGGCGAGGTGGCGTCAACCACGCGCTGCACATAGGCGATCAGCGGCTGGCGCGCGGCTTGCGTCTCGGGGCCGTATTGCCGCAGCGACCGGTCGAGCAGGATCAGCTCGGTTGCATAGGCGTGCAGATTGTGGTCGATGGCTTCGAATGTGTTCTTGGCCGAGTTGATCATCAGGCCGAGCACCAGCGAGGTCATCACAACGAACAGGTTGGCGGCGAGCCGCACGATCGCGCTGGTATCGTCCTGGCGGTGATGCGGCGGAAAGCGACCATGGATCAGCAGGCTGGTGAGCGACGCTCCGGCCAGGCAGACAAAGATCGCGACCCCAAGCAACGCTTCGCGCATGGCCGATATTGTAACCGAGACGCGGCGTTTGCCAAAGGGTTGCCGGGTCGGGTTGATTCACAGGAGGAGGAGGGGCGCCTATTGTGCTGGTTTGGAAGGGTTTTCGAGGCCGGAACTTTACGCTGGAGGGGCGGCAAGGCTCGCCTCGGTTCTCGTTCCGCGCAGTGCCTCCTCGCGCCCTTGGGACAGAACATCACCATCGAAAACGTTTCCATTCGCGCCTGGGCGGACTATGTATGACCGGGGCGGGTCGGTTCCGGTTTCACCACGAGGATGTCATGACAATACGCGCTGTCGTCTGGGGCGAGAATATCCATGAGCGCACCAATGAGGTGGTCGCGTCGATCTATCCCGAGGGGATGCACACCACAATCGCCAACGCGCTGAAGGCCGACCCCGGCATACAGGCTTCGACCGCGACGCTGGAGCAGCCCGAGCACGGTTTGCCCGAAACGCGGCTGGCCGAGACCGACGTGCTGGTCTGGTGGGGCCACAAGGACCATGGCGCCGTCGCCGACGAAGTGGTCGAGCGCGTGGCGCGCCGCGTCTTCGAGGGCATGGGGCTCATCGTCCTCCACTCCGGCCATTTCTCGAAGATCTTCAAGCGGCTGATGGGCACGCCCTGCACGCTGAAATGGCGTGAGGCCGGCGAGCGCGAGCGGCTCTGGGTGACGAGCCCCAGCCACCCGATCGCCGAAGGCGTCGGCGAATTCTTCGAACTGGAGAACGAGGAGATGTATGGCGAGCAGTTCGCCGTGCCGGAGCCGCTGGAGACAGTTTTCATCTCCTGGTTCCAGGGCGGCGAGGTGTTCCGTTCCGGGCTCACCTACCGGCGCGGCGCCGGCAGCATCTTCTACTTCAGGCCGGGCCACGAGACCTATCCGACCTATCACGACGCCACCGTTCACAAGGTGCTGCGCAATGCGGTGAAGTGGGCGCATAACCCGCAAGGGGCAAAGCCCGCCATACTCGACGCGCCGAATGTGCCGGTCGACAAGGCGCTTGAGCCGATCGTCGAGCGCGGCGGCAAGTTGCACGCGGCGGGCGAAGCCGGCTTCCGCTAAAGCAATTCCAGGAAACGTGCGCAGCGGTTTTCCGTCCGGAATTGCGCGCGCAACAGAAAGCGTTCCGGAAAAGGCAGCGTTTTTTCCTTCTGGGATTGCGTAAGAATCGCGCTTAGACCACAGTCGCCCATATTATTGAATCGAACCAATCCGCTCGGAGGAGCAAAAAATGCGGCTTTTGATACTCGGTACCGGCTGGATGGCGCAGGAACATGCCCGCCGTTTCAGCGCCATCGATGGCGTCGACATCGTCGGCGCCGTCGATGTCGATCCGGCCCGGGTCGGCGAATTCGCCGACAGCTTCAAGATCCCCAACCGCTTTACTTCGCTGGAGGAGGCGCTGAAATGGGGCGAATTCGATGCCGTCGCCAATGTCACCCCGGACCGCATCCACCACCCGACCACCATGGCGCTGATCGCCGCCGGCAAGCCGGTGCTGTGCGAGAAGCCGCTGGCCGAGAACTTCGGCAAGGCAAGCGAGATGGCGGATGCGGCTGAAGCCGCCGGCATCGTCAACATGGTGAACCTCACCTACCGCAATGTCGCCCCCTTGCAGAAGGCGCGCGCCATGGTGCAGGCCGGCGAGATCGGCACGGTGCGCCATGTCGAGGCGTCCTACCTGCAGAGCTGGCTGGTGTCGAAATTCTGGGGCGACTGGCGCACCGATCCGAAATGGCTGTGGCGCCTGTCGCGCGGCCACGGCTCGAACGGCGTGCTGGGCGATGTCGGCATCCACATCCTCGATTTCGCCAGCTATGGCGCGGCGCTCGACATCGACCATGTCTTCTGCCGCCTGCGCGCATTCGACAAGGCGCCGAGCAATCGCATCGGCGAATACGGGCTCGACGCCAATGACAGCTTCGCTATGACGCTCGATTTCTCCAACGGCGCCTTCGGCGTGGTGCATGCCAGCCGCTGGGCGAGCGGGCATCTGAACGAGCTGAGGCTGCGCATCTACGGCGACAAGGGCGGCATCGAGGTGGTGCACAATCTCGACGGCTCGCTGCTCAAGGCCTGCGTTGGCGACAATGTCGAGAACGCCAGGTGGGAGGTGCTCGACGCCGGCACGGTGCCGACCAATTACCAGCGCTTCGTCGATGCGGTGAAGAGCGGCGTCCAGCCCGAGCCGTCCTTCCGCCACGCCGCCGAATTGCAGAAGGTGCTGGATCTCTCGGTGGTATCGGACGAGAAGCGCGCCGAACTGAGAGCGCACGCGGACACGCAGTGAGGGTCGAGCTGCCGATCTCCGCCGGGAGCAAAGTCGTCGCAGGACCGGGGTCAGCGCTTCCAGAAATCGCGGTGCGGCGCGATCAGTTCGTCGGCGATTTCGGGGAAGGGGCCAAAGACCTCGATCTTCTTCTGGCCGGAATCGAGCACGGTGCGCGAAGAAAGGCTCATCGTCGGGTTCTCCGCGTGATCCCCGGTGAGCGCCAGGAGCTCGCTCTCCTCGAAGCCGTAGACCAGCCGGCCGATGTTCGCCCAATAGAGCGTGCCCGTGCACATCGCGCAGGGTTCGCCGGTTGAGACCAGCGTGCATTGCCAGAGGAACTCGGGCTCGTAGGCCTCGGCAGCGCGGCGGGCGAGCTCGGTCTCGGCATGGCGCACCGTGTTGAGATTGCCCTGCCGCATCAGCACGCGATCATCGGGCCCCACGAGCACGCAGCCGAACGGATGATGCCCATGCGCCGCCGCCTCGCGCGCGACGGCGTCGGCGGATCGCAGATGGGCAAACATTTGATCGCGGGTCATGGCAATACCCCATCATGCCGACATCCAGCCGAGGAGCGGCTGTTGCGCCGAGATTGCTGCCGAAGGATATGATTAGCAAGGGCTAATTGTCGCCAGGCAGGCCTGACAAGGGCCGCGCTCCGTGGCAGGCGAGGCGCAAGCGTCCTTCCGCCGCGCCGCCGAACTTAATAAGGTGCCGACCTGCGCTGTCCCGGACAAGGCAGGGGCGGAGCTGAAAGGAGCGGTCATGATCACCCGTCGCGCGGAATGCTCCTGCGGCCAGCTTTCAGCCGTCTGCTCGGGCGAGATCGTTCGCATTTCCGTTTGCCACTGCCTGGACTGCAAACGGCGCACCGGCAGCGCCTTCAGCTACAATGTCCGCTTCAAGGAAGGTGACGTATCGATCCAGGGAAGGGCTGCGGATTTCACCCGCATCGGCGAGGAGGGCGGCCGCGTCAGCTACAGCTTCTGCCCTGATTGCGGCACCACCGTCCATTACCGGATCGACACCCAGCCCGGCGTGATCGCGATCCCGGTGGGCGCCTTCGCCGATCCGTCCTTCCCGCCGCCGTTCCAGTCCTTCTATCACGACAGCCGGCGCTGTGAGTGGGTGGAGATTAGCGCCGAGCCTCTGGCGAAAATCGGCTGACTTCTGGCGAGCGTTCTTCGCGCCGCTATCGCCCTGCCCGATAAATCGTCGCCGCCGCCGCCACCAGCGCCGCATTGCCGGCCGCAATGCTGCCGTCCGGCAATTCCTTCCCATCCTCCAGCCCGACACGGGTCGAAAGCTTCCGTCCCGCCGCCCGCTCGACGAACGGCCACACCGTCGCATTCTCGCCATGCAGCAGGATCGAGCGCCGGATGCCGGCGCGCTCCAGCACCTTTTCGATGTCGTCGGCGACGGCGAAGGCTTCGTCCAGCGTCTGCTCGGAAATCTCGATCAGCACGCGCAGCACCCGTCCGCCATGGTCGAGGCTGATCAGCCGCTCGGCATCGGCGATGGAGGCAAGCCCGGCCTCGATGCCGATGCCGCGCTGGCGCAGGCTTTCCATCACGACGGGTGCCGCCGTCTCGCTGAGATTGACCGAGGCATAGTCCGGCAGCTCATGCCAACCGGCGATGGCGACCAGCGTGCGCAGGTCGTCCTTCTCGATCCAGGCGCCGGTGGAAACGCCGATCAGCATGCCCGGACAGGCGCGGCGCAGCGCCAGCACGGTGCGGTCCATTGCTGCCGGCGCGAGGCTCTCCAGTCGGTCGGCGCCGCGCGCATGGACATGCAGTTCGGCAGCACCCGCCGC
>NZ_RZOF01000366.1:0-6184 GCF_003998955.1 Mesorhizobium sp. M4B.F.Ca.ET.017.02.2.1
CGTATGACGCTTGTCCGCTGCAGCGCCGCGCCAACCAATCCGCTTGGCGCTGCAGCGGACTCATAGGGGGAGAACTGTTACCTATGTATCCGGTCCATTCTGTTACCCATCTATCGGCTGGACAGCTAATCGTTCCACCGGCCCGCTTCCTGCAACGCTTGTGATTGGCGAAATCGTCGATGGCAGCGTCTTTCTCCCCGTCACTGTACGGGCAGAAATGCCCGGCAGGGCAATGAGGGGGCAGCGCCGAGGTTTCCTAATCCAGCTTGTCTCAGTACCCTGTTCTGGCTTGGCGCCGAGATCGCCGTGGTTCGGGCGACGTGCCCCAGCTGGCGATATCAGATCAGCGAATCCGTCCAGAGCACAATGTCCTTCGCCGCCTGGCCGAAGGCGTTGTCCAGAGCGTTGACGTAGGCGGCGTTGCCGCCGCCCGAAACCGGCGCGCTCGTGGTGAAGCTCTTGGCGGCGAGCACCTCGCCATTGCGGTCGTTGAGGATGCGCACGAACAGTTCGACCTCGGCGTGCTCGCCGCCATTGACCCGGACTTCGAAGGAACGGACCTCGGCGATGATCTGGTAGTCGATCGCCAGCCCCTCGCCCGGCTTGCCGACGCCGGCGAAGCTGCCGGAGCGCTGGAAGGTCTCGGCCAGCCTTGCCTGCACGATGAGCGGCAGCCGGTCGGCCCATTGCGCGCCCTTGAGGTACTGGATCGAGCCGTCGCCCGGCTTGATGACGATGTTCTGGCTGTCCAGCGCCTTGAGCGCGGAGGGCTGGGCGATCAGGATCTGGCGACGGCTGCGGCCACGAGCGTCCACCGACGGCGCCGACAACTCGAACGTGTCGAGCGGCGCCGGCTTGGCACCGAGGGCCGCGCAGCCGGCGAGCGAAAGCGCAAGCAGCGCCGCAGCCGATGTCAATCCAACCGACTTCACCCAAACCGACGTCACACGCGATCCCCGTTGTCCCCAGATCGTAAGATCAACCCGCAATTGCGGCTCATGTTCTTGCGGTGGGCGCAGGCCGAAGTCAACGCCGCACCCTGCCGTCATATTGCCGGACCTCGCCCTCGCCGCCCGACAGGATACGCCCCGGGTTGCGGCTGAGATCGGTCACCGCTTCCTCGATGCGGTTGATCGAACGCCTGCTGTCCTGGACCAGCGCCTCGACATTCTGCAGGCCCTGGCCGGAGAAACGGGCGAGATTGTCGGTGATGGTTCCGAGCCGCGCATTCAGCGTGTCGGCGACCTGCTTGAACGATTTCAGCGTCTCACGGGCATCCGCCATGACGCCGTTCGCCTCGCCCGAGCCGAGCAAGTTGTCGACCTTGGCCAGGATGCCGTCGACGCGCACCGAGGCGTCGTTGAGCCGCTGCGCCAGCTGTTTGGCGTCCTTGATGGTGTCGTCGATATCGTCGGCGCGGTTGGCGAACTTGTTCGTGACCTTGGCGATGTCGGCGGCGGCCTGATTGGCGTTGTCGCTGGCCTTCTGGATGTTGGCCAGCGCCGTGCGCACCTCGGCCGGATCGATGCCGTCGAGCACGCCGTTGACTTTGTCCAGCGTGCCTTGCGTCTTCTGGGCGAAGTCGTTGATCGAGCCGACCGCCGTGTTGACGTTGTTGATGACGGTATCGAACTGCTTGGAGGTTTCCTTCAGGTTGCCGGTGACCGTGTCGACATTGGCGACGATGCTCTTGATCTGGTCCTTGTCGACGGCGTTGAGCAGGCCTTCGGCGGCCTTCAGGGTGCCGTCGAGCTTGCCCGAGACACCCTTCAACTCGTCCGACAACGCACTCACGCTGGACAGGAACTTGTCGATGCCGTCGGAATTCTTGGCCAGCGCGTCGGAAAAGGTCTGCACGTTCTTGACCGTATCGGTCAGCGGCCCGCGCACGTCATGGGTGAACCCTTCGAGATCGGAAAGCACCTTGTCGGCGCGGGTAAAGATGGTCTGCGCGGTCTGCAGGAGGTTGGTGACCGCGGATGGATTGGCGACGATCTCGGCGTCCTTGCCTTCCTTCTCGGCCAGGTCGAGAAGGTTTTCCTCATTCAGGTTGGCGCCCTTGAGCTCGATATTGGCCTGGCCACTGAGGCCGGCAATGCCGATATCGGCCTGCGTCGACTTGGTAAGCGGCGTCGTCCGGCCGATTTCGGTGCTGGCGATCGCGGCGGCCGGATCGTTGGGCGCGATATAGACGCGCTTGACCACGCCGACCTTGACGCCGTTGAACAGCACCAGGCTGCCGGGGCCGAGGCCCGAAGCCGAACCTGGAATGCGCACCAGCAGCACGGCCGTCTCGCCCCTGTCGCCGATGGCGGCGGTCCAATAGACAAAGGCGAAGGCCGCAACAATCGCGGCCAGAGTGAAGATGCCGACAATGACGTAGTTGGCTCTTGTTTCCATTGCCTCACTTATGACTATGCGCGCGCCGCAAGATCAAGTTGCCGGGCACGTTTTCCGCGGAAATAGGATTTGACCCAAGGCTCCTCGCTCTTCAGCATGTCGTCGATCGTACCTTCGACCAGCACTTTCTTCTTGCCGAGCACCGCAACGTGATCGCAGGCCGTGAACAGCGTGTCGAGGTCGTGCGTGACCATGTAGACGGTGAGATCCATGGTGTCGCGCAGCTTGACGACGAGTTCGTCGAACTCCGCCGCGCTGATCGGATCAAGCCCCGAGGTCGGCTCGTCGAGAAAGACGATGTCCGGATCGAGCGCCAGCGCTCGCGCCAGCGCCGCGCGCTTGATCATGCCGCCGGAAAGCTCGGAGGGGAATTTCTGCGCCGCGTCCGGCGGCAGGCCGACCAGCTCGATCTTCAGCAGCGCCAGCTCGTCCATCAGCTTCCTCGGCAGGTCGAGATATTCCCGCATTGGCACCTGCACGTTCTCCTGCACCGTCAGGGCTGAGAACAGCGCGCCGTGCTGGAACAGGACGCCCAGTCGCATGTCGACGCGCAGGCGCTCGATATCGCTTGCCTTGTCGACGTCGACGCCGAACAGCTTGATCGTTCCCGATTGCTTGGGCATCAGCCCGAGGATGGTTCGCAGCAGCACGGACTTGCCGGCGCCGGAAGCGCCGACGAAACCAAGGATCTCACCACGCTTGATGTCGAGCGACAGCTTGTCGAGGATCAGCTTGTCCTCAATGGCGACGGTGACGTCGCGCACCGAAAGCACGATCTCGCTTTCGTCAGCGTCCTCCGCAGTCTTGACCCCGTTGCCGTTCGCGTTCGCCATCTCAGAACTCGATCGCTGCGTAGAACATGGCGAAAAGCCCGTCGAGGATGATGACGACGAAGATCGACTTCACCACCGAGGCGGTCACGTGCTGGCCGAGCGATTCGGCGCTGCCACCGACCTTCATGCCTTCGACCGACGCTATGATGCCGATGATCATGGCCATGAACGGCGCCTTGATCAGTCCGGCAAAGATGGTGCTGAGATCGATGGCGATGCGCAGCCTGTCGAGGAAGGCGGCCGGCGGAATGTCGGAATAGAGCCAGGCAGCGACGATGCCGCCGCCAAGTGCTGCAAAATTGGCGACGATGGTGAGGCAAGGCAGCGCGATCACCAGCGCGACCAGCCGCGGGAACACAAGCACGCCGATCGGATTGAGGCCGATGACCTTCAGCGCGTCGACCTCCTCGCGCATCTTCATCGAGCCGATCTCGGCGGTGATGGCGCTGCCGGAACGGCCGGCGATCATGATGGCCGTCATCAGCACGCCAAGCTCGCGCAGGATCAGCACGCCGACGAGGTCGACGACGAAGATGTCGGCGCCGAAATAGCTGAGCTGATAGGCGCCCTGCTGGGCAACGATGGCGCCGACAATGGCCGACATCAGCACCACCACCGGGATGGCGCCGACGCCCATGCGGTCGATCTGGTTGAAGATCGCGGCCGGATTGACGGCATGGCCGCGGCCGAGCTTCATCTGGGCGCCGCGGATGGTGGCGCCGAGGATGTTCATCGAGGCCAGGAAATCGTCGCGCATCTCATAGACGCGCCGGCCGACCGCCTCGAGCGCACGCAGGATGATGTTGGGCGGACCGGCCGGCCCCGATTCGGGCTCGCGCCGGACGGCGTCGCCGACGGCGGAAAGCAGGATGGAGGCGATCTCGCTCTGCCCCTGCATGGTGACTTCGATGCCCTTCTTCTCGAAGGCGCTGACCAGGCGGTCGATCAGCCAGGCGCCGGCGGTATCCATCTTGTCGATATGCGAAAGATCGAGCGCCAAGGATTTGACGCCGCTGCGCTTTTCGATCTTGCGCATCTCGGCGTCGACCAGCGCCACGGTGCGCGTCGTCCAGTTCCCCGAGAAGGCGCAACCGAGAACGCCGCCCTCCTGGCCGACCGCGACGCGCGGCTGGCCGTTCGGCTCCTTGGCGGCGGTGCCGCTTGCGTCGCGTTTGCGGATGGTCAACATGGCGTCCTGTTTAGCCTGCCGGAACCGGGCTGTCATTTGCCGGCGACCCGTTGTCGCACAGCCGGAGAAGAAAAATATGGCGCGTGTCATTTCGGTCGAGTCCGAGCGTTTTCCCATCGCCGGAGCCTTCACGATCTCACGCGGATCGAAGACCGAGGCGGAAGTCATCACGGTGACGATCCGTGAAAATGGCCATGGCGGGCGCGGCGAGTGCGTTCCCTACAAGCGCTATGGCGAGACCACGGACGGCGTGCAGGCAGCGATCGAGGCGATGCGCGGGCGGATCGCCGACGGAATCGCCCGGGCTGCCCTGAGCCACGCCATGCCCGCCGGCGCCGCGCGCAACGCCATCGATTGCGCCTTGTGGGACCTGGAAGCGAAGCTGAGCGGCGCGCCGGTGGCGCATGCAATCCGCGCTGTGCCCTTGAGAGCGCTGGAAACAGCCTTCACGCTGTCGCTTGGCGAGCCCGAAGCGATGGCGGCGCAGGCTCGCGCCAATGCCGCGCGGCCGCTGCTCAAGGTCAAGATCGGCGGCGACAACGACAAAGCCCGCATCCGTGCCGTCACCGAGGCGGCGCCCGGCAGCCGCATCATCCTCGATGCCAATGAGGGCTGGACGGAGCACAATATCGTCGAAAACCTCGCCTTCGCCGCCGAGCAAGGGATCGCGCTGATCGAGCAGCCGCTACCCGCCGGCCGCGACGAAATCCTGCGCGAGATCGCGCATCCGGTGCCGATCTGCGCCGACGAAAGCGTGCACGAGGCGAAGAACCTCGACGCGCTGGTCGGCCTCTATGACGCCGTCAACATCAAGCTCGACAAGACGGGTGGCCTGACCGAAGCGCTGGTGCTGCGCGGCCGCGCCCGCGAACTCGGCTTCGACATCATGGTCGGCTGCATGGTCGGCACCTCGCTGGCGATGGCGCCGGCCGTGCTTTTGGCCCAGGGCGCCGACTTCGTCGATCTCGACGGTCCGTTGCTGCTCGCCAGGGACCGCACGCCCGGCCTTGTGTACCGGGGGTCGCTGGTGTCACCCCCCGACCGAACGCTGTGGGGCTGAGCGCGCGGCGAGCGCAATCAGCGCCAGCCCGATGAGCGCGATCGGGATCATCGCCAGAAAACCGTCGACGCCAAAGCGATCGTAGAGCGGGCCCGACACCAGCGTCACCACGGCCATGAAGAAGCCGTTGAAGAAGTAGGCAATGCCTTGCGCGGCGCCGGTGCGCTCCTCCGAGACGGTTTCACCGATCATTTTCTGCAGGCCGATCAGCACCATCGCAACCGATACGGCGTGCAGCGTCTGGACGCCGAAGAAGCCGGCAATGCCGAGGCCGAGCGGCCAGATCAGCGGAAAGGCGATCCAGCGCACGATCGCGCCGATGGCGGCGATCAGCATCACCGTGGCGACGGAAACGGAACCGAAGATGCGCGTGAACATCACAAACATGCACACCTCGGCGACCACGCCCCAGGCCCACAGCAGGCCGACGACGGTGTCGCTGATGCCGATCGACTTCCAGTAGATCGAGACGAAGCCGTAGAGAAAGGCATGGCTGGCGGTGATGATGCCGACGCCGAGGGTGAAATAGAGGAAATAGGCGTTGAGGAGCGTCGGCGCCGAATGCTGGATGTCGGCCGCCGAAAGCGGCGAGGCGCGGCGCGGACGGCCAAGCCTTGGCGCAAGCAGGCCGGCGGCCAGGGCCGCGGCCAGCGCGACGAAGATGATCACCGGCACCGCCTCGGCGCCCGTGCGCGCCAGGAT
>NZ_RZOF01000367.1:0-6142 GCF_003998955.1 Mesorhizobium sp. M4B.F.Ca.ET.017.02.2.1
CGCCAGTGTAGGCCTTCACCGCCTTTTCGGCGTCGTCCATCCACTGCTTTTCAAGCTTGCCGGCCGTTTCGACGCGCGCAAGCCACTTCGCCCCCTCTTTTCGAAGAGTCTCGCCCTGCTTCTGCTGGTCGGGGTTCCGCTTGTCCGCCTTTGCCATGGCGGACAGGATGGTGGCGCCGAATGCGAAATTCTAAGCCGCTTGAAGAAGCTAGCTTAGAATGTCGCTACTACCACCATCCAGACCAAGGAAAGGGCGCCGGCGCCTGTAAAAAATTGTTTGGCCTCGAAAGCGCCTTGTCTTCCTTTGTAAGCTAACGACCGATCGTCGTATTCGTACACCTCCGCCGAAAGAGCCTTGTTGACGGTGACCAAGCCAAACACATACTGGAGATAGTCGCAAAGAACCGCCATGGCACCAGAGAACCCGATCAAGAAAACGAAAAGACCGTGGGCCTTTAGCGTGCTGGCGAATTCGGAATTGTCGGCTTTGATAGTGTAGAACGCAACCAAGAGCCCAAACGACATATACCGACAAAGCTCAGATATCGTGCTGCTTAGGCTCTTCTTGTCCGCTAAAAAGTCGCTCCGCTTCAGCATCTCATTTCACTTTTCGACTTGGTCCAGGATCATCAGTTCCGGGAATTTTCTGTATGCTATCAAGCATAACAGTGCCCGGCTTGATTTGGATTAGGCGGAATTTCGCACCGTCCTTGCATCGAAACAACGCGTCCTCGTCTACTGACCAATACGCGTCTGGCGGACAATTCGCGGGCTTTTTCCCTCCGACGGCCGCAATGACTGGCTGCGCGTTGCCCGTCAGCGCGTTGACAACCTTTGCACCACCATCAGAGTCTGCCTTGAAGTAGAGCAGAACCGCGGGATCGCCGCTCCAAGCGCTGACGACGCTTAAAGTCAGCATCAAATAGACAAACAAATACCTGCGCATTACTCCCCCGGCTCAAGCATGCAGTGTCACTGACTTGCCAGCGAGTCCTCTGGGAGTCAAATTCATTCCGCGGGTGCAAATTTGGGGAGCCGGCGGTCGCGGATTACTCCGCTGGTTTGGGTTTGAACTTCCGCACCACGACCTCAAACACGATGTCCGAAATCCACATCGCCGAGACGCCGATCAGAAAGGCCGCTGCCAGCACAGTGGTCTCGTCGCTGGCATCGGGGATAGGCAGACCAATCGCTTGCGAGTAGGCCACGGTCGGCAGCGTCAGGTAGGCCGCCGCCAGCGCCCCGCAGATGGGCGAGGCGATCATCTCACGGATCTTGTAGCGATGGCGCGAGAGAGCCCGCAGGATGCCGCCGGCGAGGCCGGCAGCCACTACAGGGCCTTTGATGCCGAGGAAGTCGAGAAATTCGTGCATCATGGCCTCCAGCCGCAGAGCTTGGCGCCCTTGAGATTGTGCGCGAGTGCCGACCGCGCTTCGGTGGCCGTCATGTCATCGAGGGGATTGCGGTTCGGCTTCTCGACGTCGCAGAAACTGCCGCCCGCGTGCTGGCAAGCGGCAAGGGCGACGAAGGCAGCCAGGGCTAGGATTTTGGACGCGACCATTTGGCCTGCTCCTTCAGAACCTCGGCGTCAGACATGCCAGCTACTGCCTGGTCGATCTTGTCTGCCTCATCACGGGCTGCCAGCCGCTCTACTGCCTGCCTGTTGCGCTCTGCCTTGGCGCCGGACAGTCGGCCCCTGATCCACGCGCCAACCGCCATGACGATGCCGGCGCCGATCGCGATGACGACTGGATTGTGCAGGAGCGATTCGAGGAGCGCAGTGAAGACCTCGGCCATCGTCAGTGCTCCCAGCCGAAGCGCCGGGCCATCCAGTGCCAGGCTTCAGTCACGCCGCCGATCGCCAGCCCAAGCCCGGTTTCCAGCGCCATCTGGACGTCGGGATCGGCCGAGAAGGCTGAAGCGTCGTCGGAGCCGAGCAGGCCGCGCGCGACAAGCACGCCGGACCCGTAGCGCAGCGCAATACGGACAATGACGGCGGTCATGGTGATTTCCTTCTGAAGACGGCTTTGAGGAATGCGAACAGCGCAGCCCAGAGCGGATTGCGTTCCTTGGCGGCAGCGGCAGGCGTAGGAGCTTGCGGCATGCTCGGCGGCGTCGCGCCGGGGACCGTGGAAGCCGGCGCGGGCTGAACGAAAACAGGCTCCGCCATCATCATGGCCTGGATGCGCACCGCCACCACGCGGCTCTGCCAGCCCCTGCCGAAGGTCGGCCAGGTCGGCAGACGCTTCAGAAAGGCGAGCCGGGCATCGCAGAGCGTGTCGATGACGACGCCGGCAGGCTTGGCCCGCACCGCGGCAAGCGTGGCTGGGCCTATCCGGCCATCCTGCACCACGCCGACGCCACATGCGGCCTGGAGGTACTTCGCCGCCCGACCAGGACCGCTGTTCACCGCGAAGTCAAAGACGGCGTAATCCACGCCATCGGGCAACTCGGCGCCGGCCACCGCGTCCCAATAGAAACGCCGGTAAACCGTGGCGATCTGCTCATCCGTGATCTTGCGAAGATCGGCCTTGGTGGCATTGGCCATCACGTAGCGGCGGAAGTTCGCCAGCGTCACGCCCTTCATGGTGGCGCCGCCTGGGTCCGCCGGATTGTCGCTCCAGCCACCCTCCGATTTGAGAACGAGCGAAAGCGCCCGCTGGAAATTGCGGTCCATTAGAGGCTGATCTCCCACCCGCGAATGAAGAGTTGGTCAGTCATAAATCACGACACTGACAAACTCCGCGTCGCCAGAAACACCGGCTGGTTTGGTTATGACCCGGACAGAACCGACAAGCAGTGAGGCCACAGAGAAAGGAGCTACACCCCACGCTTCTGTGGCGGCCTGTGGCTTAGAGGCTCCCGCCACCGCGTAGTTCACATCTGCCATCGCGTTCGTGAAATTGATCGTGTAGTCCATCGACGCGTTTCTCACGACGCTGGACACGTTGAATGATTTCCGAACAGTGACGGTCGAGCCGGATACCGTGAACGAAACCCAGGCCTTGGCGATGCCGGATGTGTCGGGCGTGAACCACTCCGGCGCCGTGGCACCGGCATTCATGCGCAGTTGCTGGGCAGCCGTCCCCTTGGGAATTCGCGTGTAGGCTTTGGCACCCGAGAGATAGAGCAAGTCTCCCGCTACCGCGCCGCTCGGTAGCGGAACGAAAATCTGTTGCGCCGCACCGTCGCCGACCACCAGGACGTTGTCGTCAGTGTCCCACTGGATATCACCCTCTGCTGTAGGAGTCGGCGCGGCGCTCTGTTTCAGAGTCAGGGTGGGTGTGACGATGGTCGACGATGCTGCGATGGCAAGCGGTGTGCCGTTGGCGCGCGTATAACCGACGCAACGCCAGTTGCCTCCGCCAAGCGAGCGCATGCGTGCGACGTCGCCTGCCGCCGTGGTGATGTTCGCCCCGCCCGGCAGGATCAGACTGGTAGCATTGTGCGTGAACGTCAGGACACCCTGAAACACCAGATCCCGCTCGGCGCCGGCCGGAAGCGTGCCGAGCGCCGTGATGGGGACCGTGCCTGTGATGTTGACCAGCGTACCTGTGGTGTTTGCCAGGTTGACAGTCGCGGCCGATGCCATGTCCGCGCCAGCTGCGTTGAAGTTGTCGGCTGCGCCTACTGCCGTGCTCGATCCCGAGCCGCCAGACGTGAGGGGCCTCGCAGCGTTCGCGTCCGCCACCAGATCGTCGACCAGCGCGTTGTATTTTGCCGACTCGATCGGGGTATTCGGCGTTCCTTTGGTACCCGGAGGGGCTGAGTAGACACCACCAGCGCGCGGCATAGCTGCTCCAATGTATCGATGGAGCAATGATCAGTGCGAGCCCGCGAAACTCTAAGCCGCTTGGAAAGCCTGCACGTGGGCAGCTTTCACGAAATTGCTGTTCTTTCAGAGAATTGCTCAATTCGGCGCGCGAACGGCCCGCCTCTTTCCCATGGCGAACCATTGGGTCGGGCTTTGTTCCGAAGCCGGCGCTCGCTGACGGGCTTTCTGCGACTGAAGTCCGATGCTCGACCGCATTGGTCTTAGCGGCGAAACATATAGCCCATTATCTCGTTGGCTCCGCGACTGGCGAATGTGAGTCCCTTTTTCGTCAGTCAATTTGCCAAACTAAACACCCGCTGCCTCCTGGGATGCGGCGGGTGTTTTTTGGGAGATTCTCATGCGACTTGGTGACCTCATCGCGGAAATCTTTGCGACCCTTCTCGCGATAAGCGTAGTTGCCGTTTTGTTTTTCATGGGCGGAAAGCCGCTCTGGCCCGACAATCAAGCGAAGATGGTCATTGTTCTGTCTCCGGACGCAATGACGACGGCATCGATCAGGTCATCAGCTCGTCCACACCTGCCAGAAAAGGTTGACGCCGAATTGCTGCGACCGAGACCGTTTCAGGATTAGGACGGTTGCGACGTAGGTCCCTCGTTGGATGCCAGAGCGCGCCCGACGCCAAAGCGGCACTGTTTGCAAGCACTTCTCAAAGCGCCGGAGCACCGAGTGACTAGGCGCCCTGAAGATGGAACGTCATCACCACCTGCATAAGCTGGCGTCCGGCTTCATCGCGGACCTTGAATGACAACTCCCGGTGGGGGCCGTCCGGTAGGACCTCTCTTATCACATCCACCAGTGCCCTCACTGCCTGGTGCTTGACGGCATCGAAGCTAGACAGCTCTGTCCCTTCGGTGTCGAGTTGAGCAACGTCATCATCATAAAAGTCGAAGAAATATAGTGCCATAGGGATTCAATCCCGAAACCGAAAGAAGGTTTCATCAGCCCCGAGCCCGGCGCCTCCTTACCATCGCGTCGACCGCCTCCTTGACCGTCTGCTGACTGCGTATCGTGCCGTCCGCCTGGCCGACGTACGCGCCCTTGTCGCCCACCGGCTTCTCGGCAGCCACAATAGCCTGCCGCCACGCGAGGCCGAGGTAGCGGAACGCTGATGCATAGTGCTCGGCCCAATTCTTGACCGGGATGTCGCGGAACGTCTTCTTCTCGTCGTCGTACTCGCGCCGGTAGGCCTTTAGGCCCTCGACGCCGTCGTTGACGCTGTCGGTGTTCCTGAAGCGCGCCACCTTGATCGTCTGCAGGCCGGCGTTGTTGCCCTCGGCCAGGCTGACGATGCCGACCATTTTCGGCTTGCGCCCGTGCGCCCTTAACGTGTCGAGCCGCGTGCGTTTCGTTCCCCACTGCGGATGCAGGATGTCATGCGGAACGAAGTCGTCGCCGTGGTAGCCCTGCTCGTCGAGCCACTTGCACCAATCCTCCAGGTCTTCGCTGTCGGGAACATAGAAGTCGACGATCAGCGGCATGCCGTCGATGACCTGGAAGCACCAGATCGGGTTATTGACCGCCTTGCCGAGATCCCACGCGGTATGCACCGGATACCGAGGATCGATGTCGAACGCGGTGCCGATGCGCCCCATTCGCTCGGCACGAGCTATCTCTGCGCCCCAATAGGAGCCGATCAGCGCGCCCGCGAATGAGCAATAATACTCCTGGTCGATGAGCATGTCGGCCGTTTCCTTGCCGAACAGCCCCACATAGATCGCTCGCTGCTCCTCGATCGTCACTTCGTCGATGGCGCCGGTAGCCGAGGCCGGCAGTACTTCGCTGAACCAGCCACGCGGGTTCGTTACCGGATCAAAGACGTTGCCCTTCACCGCGTCGAGCATGCCTTTAAAGTGATTTCCGCCGCGCGGCGTGCTGATGAACGAGGCCCAACCGCCATTTTCGGCCAGGATCGGCGCGAGATAGGCCCACGCCGCGGGATTAGCCAACGCCCATTCCGAAAACGTAATGCCAACCGGCGGCGAGCCGACCAACGAATTGAAATTATCGCTGCCAACAATTTGGAAAGTGGATCCGACCTTGAACCGAACGAACATCTCGTTGTCGTTCATGTTCTCGATCAGCGGTTCCGGAAACGCTTCGAACAGGCGTCTCTTGCCGGTGTGAGGGTTGACCGCATTCCAGATCGCTTTCCGCGCCTGTGCGGCCTCGGGCAGCATGTGCCAATAAGTGCCCGGCCTCTCGTGGGCAGACACCGCGTGCATATTCAGGTTGATTTCATCCTTGCCAGCGCGGCGGTGCCAGACCAAGAGCTGGCGCTTGCAGCCCTGCTCCCATGTGTTCCAGGC
>NZ_RZOF01000368.1:0-6096 GCF_003998955.1 Mesorhizobium sp. M4B.F.Ca.ET.017.02.2.1
GTCGGGTTCCGTCAGGGCTACCGCCTCGCTCTTTCGATGGGAGAATGACAGATGCCAACGGTTCCAAGCTATCAGTCTGATGTTTCGCTGCGGCCGGCATTCCGGCAAGACCTGGATGCGAACGCAACGCCGGAAGCCTTCGGCGCGTCGATGGGGCGTGGCATGCAGTCGGCGGCGGCAGGGCTCGACAAGTTCGCCGACGTGGCCGCCCAGGTGAAATCGCTAGAAGACGAGGCGGCAGTAAGGCGCGCGAGGAACCAGTACATCGCGGAAGCCGACACGCTCAAGTACGACCCGGAAGGCGGATTTTTGCAGAAGGAGGGGCGCTCTGCGATCGATGCTTTCGCCGAGTACCAGCGCAACGTCGGCAGCCTCCGAAACAAGGTCTCCACTGCCGCGCGCCTGACGCCAAGCCAGCAGAACATGTTTGCCAAGGCGATCGACCCGCTGGAGCAAGATAGTCGCCGCCAAGGGCTGATGCACAAGGGCCAGGCGCTGAAATCCTACATCGTCGGCGATCTGAAAAGCAGCGTCCAGACGTTCGGCGATCAGGCGATGAAGAATGCCGGCAATCCGGCGATGGTGCAGAAGTACATAGCGGCCGGCCAGCTTGAGCTACGTCGGCAGGCGGAGCTTGAGGGCTGGGGTGCTGATACCTTGAAGCTCCAGGAGGCGGGTTTTGTTTCGGGCGTCCACAAGAACATCACCTTGAAGCTCGCTGCGAACGATCCGATCGCGGCCGAGAAGTACATGAAGGCAAACGCCGACCAGATGAGCGGCGCGGATCAGTACGAGCTTAGCAACTCGCTCAAGACCGAACTGGTCCAGGAGAAATCGAAACGCGAGGCTGAGGCGATCCTGTCGGGCGGTCGCCAGCCGTCCACCTCGGCGGAACCGGCCCAGCCGGCGAGCGGTCGCAGCCTCGGGCAAGCCGGCCCGACGCGCGCGCGCGCCTTCCTCCAGTCTGTCAGCAACAAAGGCCCGGCCTCGGTCGACAACCTGGATGACAGTTTCGCCACCAATCTGGCGGCGATGATGCAGGATGCGCCACCCGAAATCCGCAAGGGCCTCGGCATCTATTCGGGCTATCGCTCGCCCCAGCGGCAGGCGGAGCTTTTTGGCGCGGCGGTGAAGAAATACGGCTCCGTCGCAGCTGCGCGCCGCTGGGTCGCGCCTCCCGGCCATTCGCAGCACAACGCCGGGCACGCGGTCGATCTGTCCTATGGCGGGCAATCACTCTCGCACGCTCCGCAAGAGGTGATCGATTGGGTGCATGAGAACGCCGGCAAGTACGGCCTGTACTTCCCGATGAAGCATGAGCCCTGGCATATCGAGCCGATGGGCACGCGCGGCACGCGGGCGTTCTCCAGCACGGTCGCGCCCAGGAACAACACGATCGCGCCGCGCTCGGTCGCGCCGTCCTTTGACGACATCGAAAACCGGCTTGCGGGGATCGCCGATCCCGACGTTCGCGACGCGACGCGCAAGCGGCTCTATGCCGTCATGGAAGCCCAGAGCAAGGCCCAGGAGCAAGGCGAGAAAGCCGCCAAGGCTGAACTGTGGAAGTACATCGATCAGGGCCAGACGCCCGACCAAGTGCCGATGGAAGTTCGGCAGGCGGCGGGCATGGCTGCGGTATCTGCGGCCTGGAGCTACCAGGAAACCGCCGCCAAGGGTCGCGCGGTCGATAGCGATCAAACGCTGCTCTACGACATGCGCCGTTACGCCGCGACCAACCCGACTGAGTTCGCCAACTACGATCTCAACGATTACCGCGATCGTCTCTCGAAAGAGGACATCAAGGAATTGACCGGGCTCCAGACGACGGCGTTGACCGATCAGCGCAAGGCGAAGGAGAACGGGATCAACATCACCAGCGCGTTCTCCCAGGCAAGCGCCCAGCTTGAAGCCGTGGGCATTACCACGACCGGGAAAGAGGGAAGCGATCGTGAAGCGGCAGCTAAGCGCGTCGCCGAATTTCAGAACCAGCTGGCCGCGCAATTGGAGGAGTTTAAACGGTCGAACCAAGATCGTCCGCCGAACCAACTCGAAATTCAGTCGATGATCAACAAGCTTCTCTTGCCGGTCGTGATCAAGGACGGCGCTGGTCAGTCCTACGGGTCGATCCCCAACCCATTTACGTCTGCGGTAAACCTTTTCGGCGGCTCAACGCGCAACGGCTTCATGTTCGAGGTGCCCAAACGCGCGGACGACACGACCGTCGATGTCATCGTGAAGTACACCGATATCCCGATTGATCTGAGGCGCGGCATTGCCGCCGACCTGGAGAACGAACTTGGCCGCAAGCCGAGTGAGAATGAGGTCGTTCAGAGGTATGAGGATTTCCAGGCCGGGCGCGATCCGACGCCGATCCCCGCGACCCCTGTGCCCGATGACACGGAAAACTTGTGGCCCAATCGTGCGCTACAGCCGCTCACCTACATTCCCGGCAAGGCCCTGGAGGGGGTCGGTGAAATGATCGACCGGGTCGGCTCCGAAGCTTCAAGCAACAAGGGTGCAGCTCAGGACGCCCCGGCCAAAGAGGCTCCAGACGAGCCCGGCGTTGTGGGGACAATTCTGGGGACCCTCGGCAATGCGGCTGAGCGTGTATATCAGGGGCACTATTTACCCGAAGCCTGGGCACTCCGCGAGAAGCCCGGGTCCACGATGGCCCCGGCAAGAAGTCGAAGCGGCCGGCCGATTAGTCGCCGTCCTTGAGCGGCTCTGCCTCACGCTTCTCGATCTCGGCTTGAACAGCTTCGCGAATGAACTTGGCGCGCTGTTTCTGCCCAACGAGGTTATCGATTCGCGCGATAGTCTCGTTGGGAAAGCGTACGACTGTAGGCGTCATATTGAGTGGCGGTCTTCCCATTTGCGCTAGGTAAACGATATCGAATATCATTGTCAATGCGCGGGCGGTTGAAAATAAACGATATCGTTTATTGACGAACTTAACGATATCGTTTATATCAGTCCTTGTGAACGCGGCGATCTCCCTGCCGGTTCGAACCCAGTCGAAAGGACCACGATCATGGACAAGGGCGTTATCTTCGAAGGCGAAATGAACTTCCTCGGCATCCTGCTACAGCAGGCCATGATGTATTCGAAGGCGAAGATCGACGCACTGCCAGACGACATCAGCGTTGATGACGAATTCGCGGCGATCGACGCCGCCAGCGCGCCGGCATTTGCCATCGCTAACACGATCTCCTCTCTGCCGGCACAGAGCGAAACCGAAATCCGGATCAAGGCTACAGCCGCCGCTTGGATCGATGGCACTTATTGGACCGGTGCCGATCCTAGCGCGTTGAACTGAAGTCGCTTTGTGCAGTGTAGACGGGCGTTGCGGTCGCAGCGCTCGTTGTTGCTTTTATCGCAACTCTTGCGGGAGCGACCGAAAACAAGACAAGCTGAACCGGCCGGGGACGAACCCGCTGGAATGAGGCTTATTATGAACACTGCTTTTCTTCTGATGGCGCAATATAACGGCGCTGCTGTCATCCCGCTCGACGCCGTTTGCCGCGATTATTTCCAACACCTCACGCCTCAGTTGCTGGCTCGCAAGACGACAGAGGGCGAGATAGATTTGCCCGTGGTCCGGATCGAGCACAGCCAGAAAGCTGCCAAGGGCGTTCACCTCCTGGACCTCGCCGCCTGGATTGACAAGCGGCGGGAGGCGGCGAAGAAAGAAAACGACCAGCTACAGGGGCGTAGGTAGGCCGCAAATGTGCGCCCTTGTTCACCTGTGTTTTCCATGGTTTTTTCATGGAAAACCGCCAATATCCAGCTAAGTGCTTGAAAATATTGGTGGGCGATGCAGGGATTGAACCTGCGACCCCACCCGTGTGAAGGGTGTGCTCTCCCGCTGAGCTAATCGCCCGCTCGTTGCCCGAAGGCCAAGCGAGCCGCGATATAAGGGAGGCAGGCTGCCGAAGTCAAGCGATGTGCCGCTGGTCCCCGAAGGATCGCGATTGCGGGATCGGCGGACCGGATACGGCCTTGTTTTTGCTCAGGCCGCGGCGTCGATCAGCCGCTCGGCCAGGCCGAGCGTCAGCGCGTCGAAATGCGAGATCACCGCCGACGGCTCGAATTCTCTGACATGGCGCTCGGTGTAGCCGAAATCGACGGCCACCACCGGAATGCCGGCGGCCTTGGCGGTATCGATGTCGGTCTGCGAATCGCCGACCATCACCGCACGGTGCGGGTCGCCGCCGGCCAGCCTGATGGTTTCGGTGAGATGGCGCGGGTCGGGCTTGCGGAAGGCGAAGGTGTCCTGGCCGGCGATCGCGGCGAAATACCGCGCCAGGCCAAGCGCGCCGATCAGCGCCACCGAATTGCCCTCGTATTTGTTGGTGCAGATCGCCAGCAGATAACCGGCGGCCTTGAAGCGGTCGAGCGCCTCGACAACGCCGGGGTAGGGGCGCGACTTGCCGGGAATGTTGAGCGTGTAGTGGTCGAGGAACAGCTGCAGCAGCCGGTCATGCTCCTCCACCGCCAGCGCCCGCTGCTGCGCGGCATGCGCCCGCTCGATCATCACCCGCCCGCCATGGCCGACGAAGCGCTTGAAGCCGGCCTCGTCGACCGCCGCCAGCGCATTGGCCGCCAGGCTATGGTTCAAGCTGTCGAGCAGGTCCGGCGCCGTGTCGACCAGCGTCCCGTCGAGGTCGAACACGATGATCGGTCGGGTCATGGGCAGTCCTGTGCGGTTGCGTCGCCAGAGGCGATAACCCCTGCGTCCCGATCAGGCAAGCCGGCTTGGTCAATCCACAGGCCTTAAGCACAAGCGCGGCCTTTGACCGCGCGGGCAAAAATGCTAGGAGCGCCCAAATCAGCCTTTCCCGGGGACGACGTGCAATCATGGATGCCAGGCAACTGAAGGTCGAAGCCGCGCGGGCCGCCCTTGGCCATGTCAGCGACGGCATGCGGCTCGGCATCGGCACGGGGTCGACGGCCGAGGAGTTCGTGCGGCTGCTCGCCGAGAAGGTCGCCACCGGGCTCCGGATCATCGGCGTGCCGACCTCGGAGCGCACCGCCGCACTCTGCCGCGAACTCGGCGTGCCGCTCTCGACGCTCGAGGAAACCCCGGAGCTTGACCTTACCGTCGACGGCGCAGACGAAGTCGACCCGGAACTCACCCTGATCAAGGGCGGCGGCGGCGCGCTGCTGCGCGAGAAGATCGTCGCGGGTGCCTCCGCGCGCATGATCGTGATTGCCGACCAGTCCAAGATGGTGGAGACGCTTGGCCGCTTTCCGCTGCCGATCGAAGTCAACAAGTTCGGCCTGCGCGCGACCGAGATCGCGGTTGCCGCGGCGGCCGCGAGCCTCGGCCTTGCCGGTCCGATTACATTGAGGATGACGGGGAGCCAGCCTTTTGTTACAGACGGCGGCCATTTTATCCTCGATGCATCTTTTGGCCGCATTCCGGATACAAGAGCGCTTTCGAATGCTCTCCATGCCATTCCAGGCGTTGTCGAGCACGGTCTTTTCATCGGGCTGGCTTCAGCGGCCATCATCGCCGGCGGCGACGGCATCCAAACCGTCCATGCCGCCCGAAAACCAGGGAGTTCTATCGACCATGATGTTGCATAACCGGGTTCGCCGCTTCTCGGCCGCTCTGGCGGCTTCGGCTGTCCTTGCGCTGTCCTCGCCGGCGTTTGCGCAGGACGTCTCCGAATCGCATCTCAAGGCCGCGCGCGCCGCGGTTGCCGCGATCCACGCCACCGACCCGTTCGACAACATCCTGCCGCAGGCGGCGGCGGCGCTCGAGAACCAGCTGATCCAGAAGAACCCCGACATGCAGGAACTGATCGGCAAGACCGTTACCGAAAAGGCGATGGCGCTGGCGGCGCGGCGCGCCGATCTCGAAAAGGAGGCCGCCCTTGCCTATGCCAAGGTGTTCTCCGAAAAGGAACTCAACGACATCGCCACCTTCTACGGCTCCGATTCGGGCAAGAAGCTGCTCGACAGCGGCCCTGCGGTGACGCGCGATCTCGTCAAGGCAGCCGACATCTGGCAGAACGGCGTTGCCCGCGATCTCGCCCAGCAGGTCGGCGAAACGCTTGCCGCCGCGTCGAAGGCCGCCGCTCCGGCGGCGCC
>NZ_RZOF01000369.1:0-6059 GCF_003998955.1 Mesorhizobium sp. M4B.F.Ca.ET.017.02.2.1
GGTCGGCATCGCGCTGTTCCTGGCGGCGCTCGCCATCCTGTTTTCCGGCGACCGCCGCATCGCCTCGATCTTCGTCGGCGCCACGATCGTTGCATTCGTGGTGCTGCGCCTGGTCGGCGCGCTGGTGCAATGGGCAGCGCGGAAGAGTCCGCGTGTCCGCTCGGTCGCGCTCAGGCTGGCGCTGGGCAACATCCACCGGCCGGGCGCCCTGACGCCGTCGGTGGTGCTGTCGCTAGGGCTCGGGCTGACGCTTCTGGTGACGCTGGCGCTGATCGATGGCAATCTCAGGCGGCAGATCTCCGGCAGCCTGCCGGAACGGGCGCCGAACTTCTTCTTCGTTGATATCCAGAGCGGCGATGTCGACGCCTTCTCGGCGCTGATCGGCAAGGAGGCCCCCGGCGGAACGCTGGTCAAGGTGCCGATGCTGCGCGGACGGGTGATGGCGCTGAACGGCATCGATGTCGGCAAGGTGAGCGTGCCGCCGGAAGGCGCCTGGGTGCTGCGCGGCGACCGCGGCCTGACCTACGATGCCAAAATGCCCGCCAACGCGACGCTGACGCAAGGCGCGTGGTGGCCGCAGGACTATGCCGGCGAGCCGCTGGTGTCGTTTTCGGCCGAGGAGGGGCGGCAGATCGGGTTGAAGCTCGGCGACACCGTCACCGTCAATGTGCTGGGACGCAACGTGACCGCCAGGATCGCCAATTTCCGCCAGGTCGAATGGGAGACGATGGGCATCAATTTCGTCATGGTGTTCTCGCCCAACACCTTCGCCGGAGCCCCGCATGGCTGGCTGGCGACGCTGACCGACAAGAACGCGTCCACGGCGGACGACGCCCGTCTGCTCAACGCCGTCACCCGCGCTTTTCCGGCGGTGACGACGGTCCGGGTCAAGGATGCGCTCGACATCGTCAACCGGCTGGTGGGCCAGCTCGGCACCGCGATCCGCGCCGCCGCCGGCGTGGCGCTGATCGCATCGGTGCTGGTGCTCTCCGGCGCGCTCGCCGCCGGCAACCGGGCGCGCATCCATGATGCGGTGGTGCTGAAGACGCTGGGCGCGACGCGCAGGACGCTGATCACGGCGTTCTCGCTGGAATATGTGCTGATCGGCCTTGCCACGGCGGTCTTCGCGCTGGCGGCGGGCGGCGTCGCGGCCTGGTTCGTGGTCGCGCGCATCATGACGCTGCCATCGCATTTCATGCCGGAAGTGGCGATGGCGACGATGCTGTTTTCGCTGGCCGTCACGGTCGGCATCGGCCTTGCCGGAACCTGGCGGGTGCTCGGGCACAAGGCGGCGCCGGTGCTGCGCAATCTCTGATTTGCCGGGCTCGCGACACCCGCGCCGGGTTAAATCTTGGTAAGAATGCCCCCGAAAAAGGCCGTCGAAGCGGCTTTTTACCTTCTCACGAACCGTTACAGCCGGTTACGGACTTGTTCTTCAGGCGAAGAACCATCATATTCCGCGCAGGCATGCTGGAGCCCTGCCAGCGGCGCCTGGGCCAGAAAAGGCCGGACACCGGACGGGGCAGAAGCAACAGAGGAATTCCAATGGCTGATCCCATTCGCAACTACCAGACGCGCGCCGTGCCCGGCACCCGTGTCGATGCGGACATCGACCAGGGCCTGCGCGCCTACATGATCAAGGTCTACAATCTGATGGGGCTTGGCCTGCTCATCACCGGCCTTGCCGCTATCGGCACGATCATGCTGGCCACCACCACTGACCCGGCCTCGGCAGTCGCTACGCTGCCGAGCGGCGAGATGCTGACCTCCTTCGGCTATGCGATCTTCGGCTCGCCGCTGCGCTGGGTCGTCATCCTCGCCCCGCTGGCGCCGGTGCTGTTCCTGTCGGCCCGCATCCAGTCGATGAGCGTTTCGGCCGCGCAGACCACGTTCTGGGTCTATGCCGGCCTTGTCGGCCTGTCGCTGTCGTCGATCTTCCTGGTCTATACGAGCGCCAGCATCTCGCAGACCTTCTTCGCCACCGCGGCCGCCTTCGGCGCGCTGTCGCTCTACGGCTATACGACCAAGCGCGACCTGACAGCGTTCGGCTCGTTCCTGGTCATGGGCGTGTTCGGCCTGATCATCGCCATGGTGATCAACATCTTCCTGGCCTCGTCGGCGCTGTCCTTCGCCATCTCGGCGATCGGCGTGCTGATCTTTTCCGGCCTCACCGCCTACGACACGCAGAAGATCAAGGAGATGTATTTCGACGGCGACGCCAGCGATGTCGCCGGCCGCAAGGCGACTATGGGCGCCTTGAGGCTCTATCTCGACTTCATCAACCTGTTCATGTTCCTGCTGCAGTTCATGGGCGACCGCCGCTGAACGGCACTGGACTACTGAGTTCACGAGGGGCGGCCCAATGGCCGCCCTTTTCTTTTGCGCCTGCCTTTGCTGTTATGGAGGGCAGGTGAAAGATTTGCATAAATTATGAGCAGCATCACGATCAGAGCCGCCGGCGCCGCGGACCTCGACCGAATCACGGAAATCTACGCCGATGCGGTGACGCACGGCACCGCCAGCTACGAGCTGGAGCCGCCGAGCCGCGCCGAGATGGGCAGCCGATTCGACGGTCTGACGGCGGGCGGCTTCCCCTATCTGGTGGCGGAAAAGGATGGCGCGGTGCTCGGCTATGCCTATGCCGGTCCGTTCCGGCCACGCCCGGCCTATCGCTTCGTCGTCGAGGATTCCGTCTATGTCGCGCCCGAGGCGAAGGGCCAGGGTGTCGGGTGGCTGCTGATGCAAGGGCTGATCGACGCGGCCGAGGCGGCCGGCTTCCGCCAGATCATCGCCGTCATCGGCGACGGCCATGCCGACAGCGCGTCGGTGCGGCTGCACGAGAAGCTCGGCTTCCGCCATTCCGGGCGCCTGGAAGGGTCCGGCTACAAGCACGGACGCTGGCTGGACACGGTCTTCATGCAGCTGTCGCTGAATGGCGGGGCAGGACGTGCGCCGGATTCGGATTCGTGGCCGGAGCGGCGGTTCCGTGATGGACTAAGGGGGAACTGAGGAACTGGAGAATTGGAGAACAAAAGGAAGGCGGCGGTTACACCAGGCGCTGAGTGCCTTCTTCCCTAATTCTTCAATTCGTCAGTTCCCCAGTTCCTCAGTTCCTCTTCGACTCCCAGCTCAAGCCTCGATAACCTTCAGCTTTGGATCGAAGACGCCGAGCACGCGGCCGAGCTCCTGGCCGCGCTTCAGGATGCGGCCGCCGGCGGCGATGACGGAGAAGGCGCCCTGGCGGCGCGCCAGCTTCGGATCCTTGACGATCTGGAACAGCGGAACCTCGCTGGCGCGGCGGAAGACGGAGAAGACGGCGCGGTCGGAGAGATGGTCGATGGCGTAGTCGCGCCATTCATTGGCGGCGACCATGCGTCCGTAGAGCCTGAGGATCTGATCGAGTTCGCGCCGGTCGAAGCGCACCGGCTGGTCGAGGCGCTCGCGTCGGGCCTCATGCAGCGGGATCAATATTGCGGATGCGTCCCCATCCTCCGTCCCACTGCCACCGCGATCGGTCATGCCTAGATCCTTCGAATGAATCTTCGCCTTCAGAAGTTGGCCCGTTCGCCATGGAATTGCAAGAGCCGGCGAAGCATGCCAGCGCAGCGCTGTTTCCGTCACGTCCAGTCACGTTTGTGAACCTCCTGTTGGAATTGGTGATGCTCTGCCACATTTCTGCCATTTTCTAACCGCGCTCATGCCCCAATGTCCGACGAGTTTACCGGCGTTGCCTGAGACGGTTCGGTCCGGCACCGGCTCGTAAACCCCAAGCCCCCCGCCCACGGGTCTGCGTCGGATCGAACCAACCTCGGTTTTCCCTCGGAAAATCGGGTGCGACGATCCCAAAACCTAAATGACCGGCGTCAGAAGCAAGCTGACGCCGGTTTTTTACTGCTTGGCTTTCGTGATCCTTGGGTCTGCGCTGCGTCGCTTCGCTCCTAGTGATGAAGAAGCTGACGCTTGGCACACGACGCGAAGGACCAATTCCAACCATCCTCGGATATTCCTTCGACGAGGCCTTGCAGTCCAAAATCTTCGGGATCCGGTTCCATCATTTCAGCTATAAAGCGGGAAACGTCGGCCCCGGAGGATCTGCGGCCCATGCCCGAGGAGAATGACAACCGCTCGCCTGTTGCTCTTGAACAGCGCGGCATGAGCCCCGACCAGCGCATGTTCTCGCCTTCAGCTGCGCGAAATTTGGCACCGATCCTCGCGGTCCTAAAGCGTGTTCTTCCGACACATGGCGTGGTGCTGGAGATTGGCTGCGGACCGGGGAGCACGCCGTGTGTTTTGCGGAAGCGATGCCCAACCTCACCTGGCAGCCAAGCGATCCTGATGCCGACGCACGCGCCAGCACCTCTAGCTGGATCAAATTTTCTGGGCTGAATAATGTGCTCGCGCCGCTTGAAATAGATGTGTGCTCGAGATTATGGGGCGTCGAGCAAACGGCGCCGTTTGACGCCATCGTGTCGATCAATATGGTTCATATCGCGCCGTGGGCGGCAAGTTTAGGATTGTTTGCAGGCGCTGGCCGTTTGCTCCGCACTGGTGGGCTTCTTGTTCTCTACGGGCCATTCATGCGCGACGGCACACACAACGCACCATCCAACGCCGCTTTCGACGCATCTCTAAAGGAGCGCAACCCATCTTGGGGTGTGCGTGATATTGCTGATCTTGAACGCGTGGGTGAGGCCTCTCGACTTAGTCTCCGCGAGGCGATCGAGATGCCTGCTAACAATTTGTCGGTTGTCTTCTCCTGCGATAGTGCCTGAACGACAATCGTCCCATTCTATTGGCTATTCATCGTTTCAGTGGAAACGCTGAACCGCTCTATCTCTTTGTTTTGACGCAATTCCGGACGCAAACCGATACGCACTTCCTGGAATGCTCTAGGACGAGGAAGCTCTAAAGCCGGTCGGGCTTGCGGATGAAGGCGGCGCCGAGGATCGGGCCTGGCATGCCGTCCTTGCCGACGGATTGCAGCAGCACCGCGCAGCCGGCCTTCTTGGCGATTTCGGTCATCGGCAATTCGTAGCGCTGCGGCTTGCCGTGCCACATGCCGGCGATCTGGATGTCGGAGACGGCGTTCCAATAGGTCAGGCTGCGGCCGCTGTTCTCGCCCTGGCCGATCTTCACCATCTGCGGCGGATCGAAATAGACGATCACCACATGGGCGTCGTTGGGGCCGTTGCCGGCGTCGCCGGCATCGATCATGACGCGGTCGCTGGTGCGGCTGACCTTGATGCCGACGCGCATGCCTTCGCCGGTCCGGTTGAGGCGCGCCAGCGTGCCGTCGACTTCCTTGCGGCTGGCGCCGTTGACGTGGCTGCGGCCGTTGATGACGGCTTGCGGCGTGTAGACAGAGCGGCTGCCGAAGGCGCGCATGTAGTCGTACTGCCGGTCGGTGTTTTCCTTGCTGCTCAGCGTGTCCTGCCAGCCGAGATAGTCCCAGTAGTTGACGTGATAGGCGAGCGCGACGAGGTCCTCCTTGCTGGCAAGCTCGGCAAAGAACTCGTCGGCCGGCGGACAGGAGCTGCAGCCCTGGCTGGTGAAAAGCTCGACCACGCCGAGCGGCTTGTCGGTTTGCTGTTTATCGGCCCGGGCGCTCTCTGGCTCGCTTGCAAGCACCGTGCCGGCGCTTGCCGACAGGGCCAGCGCAAGAACCGCGAGCCGCAAGGGGTTTGCAAATGCCATGGCCGTTCCGATTCCCGCCGGTGACGCCGGCCTTGTTCTGATTGCTAAAATATGTGGCAGAACCGCCAGTCAACGGGAAGTCACGTTGCGGTGAAATTTTCGGCGTTGCAAGCACGCCCAGGGCCGCAATAGGAAAGACCCCTCCACTTCATGCCGCGGTTCGATTAGGAGGGCGCATCATCGTCATGTGGCAAACTCTCCCGACGCCCGTCGATCTTTATTGCGAGCGGACCGGGCCGGAACTTTGGGCAGAGCCGGCTAATGCTTTGACCAACCTTGCCTTTATTGCCGCTGGATTGTGGGGCGTGCGGGAAGTGCGGAGGGGAATAGGGGAATAGGGGAATAGGGGAATAGGGGAATAGGGG
>NZ_RZOF01000036.1:0-30052 GCF_003998955.1 Mesorhizobium sp. M4B.F.Ca.ET.017.02.2.1
ACCCGACAGCGACAACCGAGACGCCGGACCCACCGAGAAGGCTGTTAAGGCGGCCAAGGGCCTTATTGAAAGTGAGATACATGCGCGTCGGCGATGGCCCGCCGTCAGGGTCGTCGGCATACATGGCGTCAAACAGCCTTTCGGTGTTGACTGGCATGCCTTTGCCCTTCCAGGCCGCACGAAGGATGCTGGCTTCGAGTCCCTTGATCTCGCGCGAGGTAAGAAGGTCATCGAGCGCGGGCACGGCCACGGCGGCCGTGCAGAGCGGACACGCGATCATCGGTAGCCGCGCCTCTTGGCTTCCTTGATCGCCGCGCGAACAAGGCGAGGATCATTACCAGCGCCGTGACGCTCCAGGCTTGCCACAACGCCCGGTGATACAATCTCCAGGTCTTTGATGAATTGGCGGGCAATGCCCAGATCAGCCTCGGTGACGCCGGAAGCTGCCAGTTCAGCCATGGAGGCGGCAAAGCCCTCCTCGATCTGTTCGCGCGTCGGCGGGGACAAGCTGTCCGCGCTCTCGCGAACGATTTGGAATGCCTGGGAAATCTCATCAGGAGAAGTGCCAGCCGCGCGAAAGTCCTCGCTCAACGCCGCCGTTGCGGCCTTCAAGGCACTGGCTCGCTCGACGTCGCCGTCCTTCATCGCGTCCAGCGTCACTTGATCAAGCTCTCCGCCAACGACGCGCTCAAAATCAACGTCCTTCCTGGCGGCGTCATCCTTAAACAGCATGGCGGCGACATCGGTCTTTTCACCAGCAGGAGCCGAAGCGTCGGCCTTGCGCTCACCTGGGAACATCGTCGCGGCGGCATCATTGGTCTTGTCATGCGTGCCGCCGCTAAGCCGCTGTTCGGCGGCGCTGCGCTGGACCTGATACCAGTCGGGTGCCTGGGCCGGCTTCGACGGCACATCGTTTGGGAACAGGATGCTCGCCGCATCGATCTCAGCCATCACACGGCCTCGCTGTTATCGTTGATCAGGAAGCTCCAAGCGAAAGCCGCTGTTTCAGAGATCGACTTTCCAGGGCCGTTTAAACGTGCCCTGCCATCGGCAAGCCTGGTGAGCTTGTCGACTGCCGCGAGCGCCAGCCCAACCTGCCCCACAACTGCCCCTGGCAGATGATGGCCCGCGCGGCTAAGGCTCAGGCGCACGGATAACTCGCATTCACTGAGTTCGGGGAGTGCCGCTGTGAACTCAGCAATCGCCGCGTCAATGCGCGTCGCAGCTGCCAACAGGCGCGCCGCATGGCCCTTGGCTGCGTCGAAGTGCTTCCGGCGCTCGGCCTCTTTCTGGGCCTCGCGCGCAGCGGCTTCGGCCTCCTGGGCGCGTTTGAGAGCGCGATCCAGAATGCGCCGGTCCACACCCAGGCGGTCGATCTTCTGATTGATCTCAGCGGCTTTCTTGCCCGCGCCGTCAACGCCCGCCAGGATGTCCATTGCGGCCCGATCGAAGTCAGCGCCGAGATCGGCCACGAGCCGATCAAGGCCCTCGATCTTCTCAGCGATGTCGCCTGATTTCAGTATCACGGCCGCGCCCATCAAACCAACTCCGCCGCCCAGGCGGCTTGGGCGATCTGCTGTACCGTCCGCGTGTCGGGCGGCGCACCCTCGACCTTGGCGATTGCTATACCGGCGAGGTTCGAGCGGCCCTGGATGTGCTCCTTGGCGTTTTGACCAAGCTGTCGGAGCAGCGCGGTTTCGTTGGTGCGGATCGTGTCCAGCGCGGCGCGCAAGGAGGCGATCGCAGTGTCTGCCGTGGCAGCAGCGGTGACGATGTTGGTTGCGAGAGGATTTGCCATTTCAGTGCCTTTCTTAGTCCAGAGGTGAGTAGTCGACGGACACGCTGTCGTCGGCCGGCCAATCGGCCAGCAATGGCGTGTAGGAGGGGCGCGGAGACGCGTCGATGATCGCTGCGGCTGTCTCAGGCGCGGCCGGCGACGGATCGCGCTCCTTGGGGCTCGCTGGCGGCGCGGCGGGCGTTTCTGTGCGTGAAGATAGTGCCGGTTCCGGCGCTGTGACCGGCATAGCGTGAAGCGGAGATGTTGCCGGCTCATCAGCCGCAGCTTGAGCGCGTGATATGCGCGCCAGACGCTCGGCAAGGCCATCTAGCCCCTTGACCTCCAGCGTGTCGCGGAATGCAGCCACGGAGACGTGACGGCCGATAGCCTCCAGGCGGCGCACGCGATCGGATAGCTTGATTTTTTTGGCCGTGCCGATCTGCTTGCGATCTTCACCGCGACCGTCAAACAGCGCCTCGATCTCAACGCCGGCAACTAGCCCGCGCCGCCAAATTTCCGGCCATTCGTGAACAGGCAGGAGATCGCCCGTCTCTTCGTCGTAGAGGTCCGCTAGATCGGCCTCGATTTCCTCGTGCAGCCGCATAAGCAGATAGTCTGCATCGATCTCGACGCGATCCAGGCGCTTTTGCTGCCCTTCCTCGATCGCAGCCAATATGCTCGGATCGGCCATTAGCCTGCATGCCATCACGTGGGCAGAAGATGAGGCGTAGCCAGCGCGCAATGCGGCTTCTGTGGCCGTTTCCGACCTCAGGTATTCTTGAACGAACCGACGCTGACGATGCGTGAGTGCCATAAAGGCAACTGATACAGGCGATCAGTTGTCGGCTGTTTCCGCTTATACAAACTTATATTCGACGCCGCGTTCTGGTGTGTGATCGCAAGGTGTGTTAGCTGCCCCATCAAAGGTGCGGGGGGGCTGCATGGTGAGATTTCTAATGCTCGGGCTTTTGCTCACAACGTACGCGCAATCCGCAAGTGCAGGCGGTCTCGACTTGGAGTGTTCCGGCTACCGGCCGCTACTTGCAAACGATGAAGTTAAAAGGCCCGAACCGCCTACCTGCGCCTCATATGGCTTCCAGTTCTCAGGCGAGTACGATTTCGACAGCTGCAAATCTGAGATGGAAGAATACCGGCGCAAAATAGCCGGCTACGGACGCTGCCTTGCAAGCGAGCAGGAGCAGGCCATCGAACAGTTCAACGAGACTGTCGAAAGCTTCAATCGGAAGGCATCTAACTAAGCATGGAGGATGCGCGACACCCTGATCTTGGCGCGCTGATCGATACAACTTATTGGTGATAAATCAGAGATGGCACCACTTAGGATTTACGGATTTCCCGGATTTGCTACATCCAAACGCGGGAATTTGTCAGTTAAGGCGGCTATGTAAGGCGCTACATTGCAACAATCACAGTGGACTGAAACATATCCGGCAAATCCGGTAATCCGGCGATCACTGCCCCGCTTGACTTCGGTTGTTTTCAACTTAACAACTTAGGCAAGCGGGGGATGCTACATGAAGATTCGGAATACATTAGCGATGGCTGTAATAGCCATTGCGGCCGGGTGTCAGACGTTTGAGAACATGGACGCGGGCCTTAGCTCACTGCGCGGGAAACCATATCAAGCGGCTTTCGATATCCTGGGCTTCCCGGATGCAGAGAACACTATAGACGGCAAGCGCGTGTTCAGCTGGGGCAGTCGAGAGACCGGCTCCTACACGTTGCCGACATTCAATTCGAGCACAGCCTACGTGAACGGACAGCCGATCTATGTCCAATCACAGGGTACCAAGACCGAGACCTACGACTATCACTGCAAGATCGATGTGGTCGTGGGATCGTCGGGCATTATCGAGTTCACCAAGTACGACGGGAATATTGGTGGCTGTGAGCGGTACGCAAGTCGGTTCCCCCGCAAGCCTAAATGACACACATGGGGCGACGGGAGGGGCCTTTGCGCGCCGTATTGATTGCTCTGTTGCTTGCTACGTCAACCGCCTACGCCCAAGACAATGCCGGGGTGACCGAAAAAGGCCCAACTCCACAGAAAGCCGAAAATCGGCAAGCAGACCAAAGCAACAGCGGCACCTCGCAATTTTCCGTTCCGGTTCGCATCGTTGAAGACCCGCAAGAGGCCCAGCGTGCCAGGGACCGCGAAGACCAAAGCGACAAGCACGATGCAGAGGATTTGAAGGCCCAGAACAGGGCCGCTGATGCTGCGGATAGAAGCGCTACAGCCACTGAATGGCAGGAGTATCTTGCATGGTGGCAACTCGTTCTGTCTGGCGTGGGTGTCGTCGCCTTGGTCATCACCATCATCTACACGGTTAGAGCTACCAACGCCGCCGTTCGTTCTGCCGAATCGGCCGAAAAAGCCATCGCCGACACTCGCGAGATGAGTCAGAGACAGCTGCGCGCCTATGCTTTTGTCGACCAGAAGAGATCCGTCATCACCCTGCCGAAGGTCGGCATCATGCTTGGGTGGACCGTGCGAATAGGAGTCATTGGGCAAACCCCAGCATATAACATGCGAGGTGGTGTCCATTTCGAGGTCGCCGCTCGTCCACTCCCTGCCGGGTTTGATTTCTCCAACAGGCCCCCCGTAACAGAAACGACTATGACCATGCTGCCACCGGGAGAGGACCGCTATACGTTCATGTGCGGTGGCGTAATCTGCACACAGGAGGATTTTGATAAGCTCGCCGACGGGAGCAGGCAGCTTCTTATGTGGGGATGGGTCGAATATTTCGACGCCTTTGGCGTTAAGCGGGAGCTTGACTACGCGTTCGCCACTTACGGCGAACTCCTTTCTCGGGGCATGTTTTTCCCAATTCCAGACTTCCAAAGAGCCACATAGCCCCAACCCAAACATACTCGCCAGGGCGGCCGTTATCCAGAGACCCAAACGGTTTCGCCTAGCGTCACGCGGCGAGGCCATAGTTGATCAGAGCGGTGCGGATTTCGTTGATGCGGGTGGCTAGGTTGGTGTTTGTCTCAGCGCCGCCTTGGCTCAATGCCGCGCCAATGGCCTGCTTGGCGACGGGTGCTGCCGCGAAGAAGCCTATGCCAGTCGTGTTGACCTGGAGCTTCACCGCAGCCGCACCATCCTTCAGGTAGACGCCACCCGTGCCTTTGCCTTGGACGATCATGCTCGGGTTAACCTCGGTGCCAGCCGCTTGGATGACAGGATGGCCGGCCGCAGCCGCGCCCTTCAAGGAAATGTAGCTGGTCGGCGTAGCCACATGGCCAATTTCCACCTGTTTGTTGAAGTTCGAGCCGTTGGTGTAGAATGAGTGCGCACCGGCTCCCTTGGTCGCCCAAGCCATTCCGATGTCCGCGTCAGCACCCCTAGCCCAAAGCAGCGGCGTACCTCCAGCTATTGCGCCAGAAGCCTCAAGAAAATTGACCGCCGACGCGACACCAGCCGCCCTGAACGAGATAGCCGCAGCTGAGTTGCCGAGGGATATTCCGGCCGTGGTGCCCGTGCCCGTAATCCACACTTCATCGGCGGCCGACACAAACATGACGGTCTTGGCGGCTGCGGCCGAACTCATCCAGGCCAGCGCGGCGTTGTTCGGTAACAAAACAGCTTGGCCGGTCGTGAAGATGCCGTCCTTAAGGTCGACGCCACGTTTCCAGGTGTGCAGGCCGCCAGCGTTCAAGCAGTACGCAGCATCTGGAGCAACCGTCCCCTCCGACGATGCCATGAAGTTGGCCACAGCACTTGAGCCGTTGTTGTAGCGAGCGAGGCGGCCGATGACGCTGTGCATCTGGGTGTTGTAGTTTGTGCCAACGCTACCGTCCTTTAATAGGACTTCCGTGCCGGACATCGTGCCGTGCAACGAACCGAGATTGGTTGCTTCGCCTTGGAATAGGCCCCCTTCATTGTATTGGTTAGCGCCGTATGCTCCGAGACCCACAACTGCCGTAAACGCCGAACCGCTACCGTCACCGGTCTTGGTCATAGACGAGACCAAGCCCTGCCAAATGCTCAGCGAAAGATTGTTGGCTGCATCCACCCAACCGTCCCCGGTCGAGTTGAACTGAAAAACCGCTCCAGCTGCCAGTTCGTTCATCGCACCCGCAGCGGTGTCGCGATGCTGGACAACAAGAGCCGATCGGGTGCTGTGGTAGTTCAGCGGCGCGGCGTCGCGGATGATGCCGATATGGCTGTCAGCCCGGTACATATATGGCTGAGCCGGCGCGGCGGCGTACATGGCCGCGATCTTGGCGCTCTCGTTCGCACCAGCGAAATTCGCAATGTCCTGCCCTTTCAGGGCTGTCATTGCGAGGCGTGCGTTGTCCGGCGTCACCGCTACATAAGCCGTATTGGCGACGTTGCGCTGGAGGAAGCTGCTCGCAACGGGAATGGCCGGCAGGGCGACGGTCGCAACGATCGCCGCAGCCTTGGCGGCATAGTGCAGAGCGGAATAAAGCCCGCCAGAAACAACGCTGTCCTCAGGGTTTGCCGCCCAGGCCTGGGCCAGCGTTGCCGATGCAGCCGCAGCCGCAGCTTGAGCAGGCGCATCGATAATCGCGGCCATGTTGGCGGCGGCGGTATTCACACTCGCGATATTCGCCGCCACGGTGTTGACGTTCCCAATCGCGCCGGCGACCATATCGATGTTATCGGCGCTGTCCGCCAAGCGAAGGATATCGCCGACTAGGCCCTCAAGCTGGGCTGGGTCTTCCGACGCCGGAATTGTCACGGCGCGGTTGATCTGTTCTTGCAATTGCTGATCGCGCAGCGTGGCAAGGTCAAGCCCTGTCTCGACTGTTTCAGCATAGTAAGCGCCCTGGTTCTCCAGGTCGATTTCCTGGGTAAACGGAACATTTGGGATCATCGTCAACGTCTGCCCGGTGGGCAGTGGTACGGTGAGCGCGATCTGCCCACCGGCCGGGTTGCCGACATCGGACACGATGTAATCCGCATCGATCGTCAAGACCGTCTCGACGCCAGCCGCGTCAGCCTTGATCACCTTGATATAGTTTTCGTTGGTGATCTTGAATTCATAGTCGAAAACGGTCGTGAAACCGTTGCCGTTGTAGGGGCCGGAACGGTTGGTTTCGCTCGGAACAGTCATATTTGTCGTGCCCTCATTGAATTGAGGAGCACGGTAAGGACCGATGGTTGGGAGCTAGAATTTCGGGCTTTCACCCGCCAAGGCAGTTGTTGCGAGCGCTGTTCTAGGCGACACTTGCCAGCTTGAAGATTCGCGGGCGGTATCTCTCTTCAATGTCAGACAGTCCTTTCAATCGAAAGTTCGCTTACTTTATAACCGGATGGCCTAAGGAATATCTGCACCAAGTCACGTGGTGGCATCTGGCGCGGTTCATATCCTCAGCGTGCGTATCCGTTTTCCTAATCTACTCAGTCGTTGCGATCGGGATTGGCGGATGGAATTCGCTATCGCTACAGCGACAAGAACGAATCCAGTCCTACCGGCAGGAAGAAAAGAACGCTGACACGGGGCGGACTGAAGCTGCTCGCCGTATTAGCCGAGATTGCGCTGTCTCTTCCGCGCCTGCCGATTTCGTGGCTGAATGTCTGGCTCACGCAATCCAGACCTACGAGCAAACTAAGAACATCAGCGCAGACGCCGAAGCTCAGCAGGACATGGCATATTGGGCTGACTGGACGTTCAAAGCGACAGCGTCCGGCGTTGCGCTCAGCTTCGTTGGGGTGATCTTTCTGTTGTGGTCACTAATGCAAACGCGGCAGGCCATCAGCACCGATCGCGAGGTCGGGCACTCCCAAGTGCGAGCTTATGTTTCCGCCTTGCCTTCAGACGTGATGGAGTTCGGCGAGGGTCTAATCCCCAGCTTTCAATTTAGTTTGAAAAATTCCGGGGCTTCTCCCGCATACAATTTGCGACACATAGCGATCTTGATGATTCACGCCCATCCGGTCGGACGAATCATCGGTGAGATGATCGTACCGGCTGCGGGTCAAACCACCCCGGCAAGTACTCTCACTGCGGGAGCCGAGGTCACATGTAATGGCGACGGGCTAAGACCGCTGACCAAGGATGAGTTTGACGCAGTTCTTGCTGACAACGGCCAGCGCCTCTACGCTTTTGGGAGAGTTTTTTATGATGACGTTTTCGGGAAAAGCCATGAAACGAAATTCTGCGTTAGCGCCGTCCGCGATCTTAAGGCGCCAGAGGTAGTGGCTGGCGGCGGGCGCAGGGGCTTCAAATTCAATTGGGAGTTCTCGCCTTTCAACAACGAGGCGAGCTAGGGGGCCTTCCCTCGGATAGACAAAGCGAGGCGTTGGTTACGGGAGAGTTGAAATGAGCGGCGGTAGCGGCGGCAAGTTCATGGCTAAACCCCTTGAGCAAAAGGGGATGATGCGTGTCTCGATCGAAGATAACGGCAAAGAGAATGCGTTCTGCGAAATGAAAACGGAAGAGGCTGGGCCTATTGCGGCTCTCTTGCTCAAGACCGCGAAGGACGCCAACGCAAATTACGCTCCAACAGGGCGATCTAATTACAGTGTTCTCGTTCCGTCTGGGATAAACGTAGCTCCAGGTCACAAGCCAGGGTACCACACCCTTGTTTTTCACTTTGGAGATACGACAATAGGATTCGCCATCCCTCACCAAGAGCTACAGACATTTGGGCAACGTTTGATGACCCTCGGCGCAGAAGGGTTGGCGCAATAGGTTAGGCTCTGACCAAGGCGGATCGCCAGCACGACACTCTTCACCAACTGTCGAATTTCGGCTCCGCGACACCGGTCGATGGTGACGAACAAGCGCCATCGTCGCCCGCCACGCGCCACACCGTGCTGTTGCTATTGCTGTCGCGGGGCATCTGCTCAATCCATCGTCCACCGATCCGCGTCCCGGCGTACCGGGCCAGATACTTCCCGAGCCGTTTGGAGGAGAATACTCCACCCCGATCGATGAACGTTGCCAGCGCCTCTTTGAGCAGTGGGCTTTCAGCGATCTTGACGGCAATTCCCCGCGCCGTGAAAGGCTCGATTGGTAGCGCGCCGATAATCTCGGCTAGCTCATCCTTCTCAGGGTCCCCGGCCCGCTGGGCTGCGACATCACCCCGGCAGTCAGCCAGGCCAAGCCACATCAAAGAAGATCGGACAAGACCGCTCCAGTCCTCAAAGCTTCCCATCGGCGGAGCCTTATTCGGTAGGCCTGCCGACCAGTAGGCACGAACGATCGTCAGAGCCGCCGCAACTAGCTCGGGCCGCTTGCTCACAGCAAGATCAATGGCGTCGAACTCGAAAGGTCGTTCCTCAGGCCGCTCACACCTGGCATCTAGCCGGATTTGGATCGTGCGCCGGTTGAGATCGCCGTAGACCGTCAGGTTGTTTCCAGTCGCACAGATCAGGCTTGTCGCCGGAATGCGGACATTCTTCGACGAGCCCAGCACGCGAACCTGGACCTCATCCTGCGTCAGCATCTGACACAGTTGGTCACTGCGCAGGATGTGCGTCACGTTGTCGATGCTCAGGATCGGATCGCCAGCGAGAGCGCACGCGCCAATCCGCTTCTCAAGTTCAGCCTCATCAGGTGTTGGCGTGACGACAGCCGCGCGGCGGCCAGTAGCCATGATCGCCGCAATGTCGACCGTCAGGCTTTTCCCTGTGCCGGCAGAAGGCGCGGACACCGCGAACATTGGCGCGGTCGCGAGGCTGGGGCGCACTACGCTCGTGATCAGCAGCGCGAG
The DNA here is from genome assembly GCF_003998955.1 of Mesorhizobium sp. M4B.F.Ca.ET.017.02.2.1. NCBI lineage: Bacteria > Pseudomonadati > Pseudomonadota > Alphaproteobacteria > Hyphomicrobiales > Phyllobacteriaceae > Mesorhizobium > Mesorhizobium sp. M4B.F.Ca.ET.017.02.2.1. The sequence goes on from NZ_RZOF01000036.1 coordinate 9,488, forward strand.
GGCAGCAGCACGATCGCTGTCCGCAACGAAGGGAAGCGCGGCGATCGGCTCAGACAAAACGGCAAGCGCGTCTGTGGCTTGGCGTTTAGACGGATTTTCAGGAACGTGCCGCCAGAGCCGTTCGCCCACCAGGAGCAGGCCGGTTCCAGGATCATACCCAGGTTCGCTGATGACAGACCCGTCAGGCCGCAGCGTGGGCGCGCTGATGACCGCCCGCAGACGCGGCATCGTCCATCCATAGCCTTTCCGGGCTAGGATCATCCGAGCCACCTCAGGCGGGCAGTCACACTGCACGAAGGCATGCCGCCTGCCGTCAAACTTAGCGAACTCAGCGCTCCGCGTCAGGGCCTCGACAATCGCCGCCTCTGGCAGTGTCGAGACGGTGACCGCACCGTCAGGCCGAGTGACATTCTCCCCCTGCTTTGCAACGCTCAGGGTATGCGTCGGTGTGCGATTGGTGACTGGGCGAACAAGCTCATCCGCTCGCGCGAAAATGCCTAGCTCAATGTCGGAGAGGACAGTAATCGCCTGTTCAACAGCCTGATGGATCTCGCCCTTCACGATCATGATCCTGGGCTTGACGCGCGGCGCTGCCAAGCCGTTGTCGTTGTCTCCAAACGGCACCGGTTCGGGCTTGGCTTGTTCGGTCGTGCGCGCCTCGCGGACGGGCGAGGAGGCACCGGCAGGCTGTTGGGGAGCCTGCGCGGGAGAAACGCGCTCAGCGGCCTCGCCTGCCGGTTTCTGTTGCGGCGGCGACCACGGGCGAGCGGTCGCGCGCATGAACGCGTCAAGCTGATCCTTCGACCAGCCGTCATCGATCGCGTCGGCGCAGTCCCATCCTTTCTTGGGAGCTTTGCCATCCTGCCAGTCTTGAAAGGTATACGGCTGGGCGGCGCTCACGGGTCGCACCCAATTGGCTTACCAACCAGTATGTCGATAGACGGTATGGAAGCCGCCTCGCCGCAATCGTAATCTATGTTCACTTCAGTCTCATCATCATTGACGAGACAGCAGATTGTTGCTAAAGCCGCAACGTTGAATGTTTGCTTTAGCTTCGCTGTCTCAGAAGCCGCATTTCGAAAGCCCGAGTTGCCGCTCGGGCTTTTGCTTTTCAGATGTCATCATTTTCAGGAACGTGCTCGGCCTGGATCGGGACAGGCTTCGCGCCACGTCGCGGGAATTCAATGACATTGTCCGCAACAAGCCGGTGACCTGTCTTGGCGCAGAAGACTATTTCGTTCGCCTCGGCACGACGGCGGCAGGCCGCAAGCTCCGTAGCTGCGGCAGCGTCGCAAATCTCATCTGCGGTCCGACCATCGAATATGGCTGGCCTTATTGTCAGCGCCTCCGTAGCCTCTGCAATGTCGCCGTTGGCGAGAACGCAACGCCCGGTATGCGCGCAGAAAACAATGTCGTCCGCCATATCGATCACGCGGCCGGCGCTTCTTCGATCAGCCGGCGAAGGGCAGCGGCTGGAATAAGGACGCGCCCGCCGAGCTTGCGGGCTTCAAGCTTTCCCTCTTTGATGAGGTAGTGGAGGTTGGTCCGACCTAAGCTCGAAACGCGGCAGGCCTCCGCGATGGAATAGGCAACCGGCTCTAAAGGCCTGTCATTATTGGAAATTCTCATTTTGTTCATCCTCGTTCAAACAGGAACGATGATGTGCATAGTGCCCAGATAGTTGTCGGCACCAATCGGCCCAGGCTGCCTGCATCCTGAGCTAGTCAGCCACGTTCATCTACAGCGCCAAGCCCGCAAGCGCTTCGGCGGCGGCGTCTCCGACGAGGTGGCCGTAGTGCTTTTCGATCATGGCGACCGACGTACCGCTGATCTGGGCCACGGTCAGAACCGGCAGGCCAGCGGTGACGAGATCGGTGAGGACACAGTGCCGCAGCGTGTAGGCGGACACGGCGGCAGGCAGTTCCGCCTTTGCTACGGCGTCCTTGATCGGACCTTTCCAGGCGTCCTTGTTCCAGGGCCCCCCACCGCCGCGCATGAAGATCGGCGCGCCCGGCAGCTTGTCCTTGCTCTGCTCGGTGAGGAAATCGGCGATGATCGCCGGCACCGTGATCTGGCGCGGCTTGCCGTTCTTGTCCTTGCCGATGGTGAGCGCCCTCGTCCGCTTGTCGAAATCGCCGACGATTAGGCTCGCCAGCGTGCCCGGCCGCAGCGGCAGGAGGCACAGCGCGCGCAGGAATGGTTCCGCCTCGGCTTCCACTGCCTCCAGCAGGCTCTTGCGCTCGGCGCGGTCAAGGTAGAGGTCGCGCCGCCTGTCGGCTCCCTTTGCCGGTTTGAGGGCTTCCTGCCAAGCCGCATCGGTGTTGGGCGCGCCGGGCGTCAGGAGCCGCCCCAATGCGGCCCGCAGCGGCACCATGTCTCGGTTCACGGTCGACTGCGAGCGAGACTTGGTGACTGTCTTTCCACCCTTGTTGCGCGTGACTAGGGCTGGAGCGCTTTCCAGCCGCTTTCGCCATTCTCGGAGGTGATGGCGGCGAAGTTTGTCAATCCGAACCTTACCGATTGGATCGTCATAGACGTGCCGCCGAAAGACACCCTCCGCGATCGAGCCGGGTCTGTCTTTCAGATAGGCCTTGCAAGCGTCGGTGACCGTCTCGACCTTTTCGGCCCGCACGCCGCCGCTCTCGACCTGATCGGCCCACTTTTCGGCATCCTTCCTGGCCTGGGTGAAGACGTCGTTGCCATCGAGCGCGCCATAGTCGCCGAGTGGCTTGCGGAGATATTTGAGCTTGTCGGCGTCATAGGCCCGCGCGAACCACGTGCCCTTGCCGCCCTTGCGCGATGGGCGGAACCCGACGTAGCAGCCCGCGCGAAGTCGCTGCCAGTGGGGCTCGTCGCCCGCTTTCGGTTTCAGCTTGCCCCGGTCACCAATCCTTGAGAGGTCCATTGCCATATCCATGAAACGCATGAAATTTCCATGAAATACATTACTGAACCGATATGAACAAGTGCGATTGATTTTATTGCATTATTCTGTTCATTGGCGTTCGCCAATGTTCGGTTTCTCACCCTTCACACGGGTGGGGTCGCAGGTTCAATCCCTGCATCGCCCACCATCCAACCTGACGAAACGGTTGGATGGCTGGCCTTCACTGAATTGCACCGGCACTCCTGAGAAGCCCTTCACGCGACGGGCCGCCACCATGCCTGCGCGCGCCGGCAATCGCGTGGCCTGCCGCGATGTGACAGCCTTCACAGACCTTCAGCGGGTTCTCACGCAACGTAAAGCGGCTCGGCCAACATCTGTCGGCCAGCCGAGTGAAGTCTGCGCGATCTGGAAGGCAACCGGTCCAGGCAGGGATTTTCGATCGCCGGACGTTTCACAGTTGCCGTCCGCGCGCGTCACGGCTCCTCCCGCCGCGCGCGCGGACGGCCTTCCGCGCACTGCGCATCGGGCACCAGATGGGGGCAACGCCGCGCCATCTGACCGCGCAACTGCATGGATCAACGCCGGGGGCTTTGACGCCGTCCTTTGTTGCCGTAAACTTCGGCGAGGGCGGCAATCGGGACATCAACATGGCTTTCGCCAGCGCGAACGACAGGAACGACCTGCCGCGCCTGGCGCGGATCGATCCGCGCCAGTTCGAACTTCTGTTCAGCGGCTGCAAGGTCGAGCGCTATGCCGCCGGCCAGCACCTCTTCGTCCAGGAGGATGCCGCCGACCGCATCTACGGCGTGATGAACGGCACGGTGGAGATCTCGATCTATTCGCCCGGCGGCCAGAAGCTGGTGGCCAATATCGAATTGTCGCGCAGCCTGGTCGGCGAGATCGGCGCGCTCGACGGACGCCCGCGCACGGCAACCGCCATCTGCCTCACCGCGTGCGAGCTGGTTTCGCTAAGCCGTGCGCAACTCTTTGATCGGATTGAGAAAAATCCCCCGCTTGCGCGTGCCATGATCGATTTGCTGTGCGCCCGGCTGCGCTGGGTCAGCGGCGAGCTCGGCGATCAGGCCTTCTTCGGCATCGAGGCCAGGCTGGCCAAGCGGCTGGTGTTCCTGGGCGGCGTGATGGCCGACGGGGACGGCTGGATACCGATCTCGCAATCGGAGCTGGGGGAGTTCCTCGGCGCGACGCGCGAGTCGGTCAACAAGACGCTGAACGACTGGCGCAGCCGCCGGATCATCGACATCAAGCGCGGCGGCCTGCGCATAACCGACGCCAGGGCTCTCAGTACCATTGCCGAATCGCAGGACGACGACTGAGGGCCTCATTTCGCCATTCGGCACCCGAATCAGAGCCGCGAGATCAGATAGCGCAGCGCGGATTTGCCGGGCATGAAGAAATAGCCCCCTCCCCGCGTGGTGACGAATTGCGGTATCCCTTTCAGCACCGTTACGCCTTCCCAGGATGGGATGGTGAACCTGCCGTCACCGCTGCGCGAGCCGATCGTCGGATCCTTTTCGCCGACCAGCCCCTGGAACGAGGTCGATGAGACCCAGGTCTGCTGCATGAATTCGTACTGGCGCTCGATGTCGGCGTTGAGGCACATGAACAGCAGGCCCTTCTCGACCTTCGCGCCCTTCCGGTCCTGCTTCTGGTAGGGGCGGCCGACGCGGATGATGCGGTGGCGCTTGCCGATCTGGGTCTGCGTCTCGCGGTCCTCGCCAAGCGAGTCGCGCGGATTGGAGCGGCGTATGTGGGCGCCGAGCGGGCAGCGATGTCCCTGCGGATCCTCGACGCCGAGGGTGAAATCATTGTCGACGCCGCGTCCGGGGCGGCCATCCGGGTTGCGCACCAGCGAGCTGCCGTCCGGCCAGCGGCCGAGCATCTTGGCGGCGACCCAGCGCGGCGTGATCGCCTGATTGCCAGTCTCGCCCGCTGCCTGCGCGGCGGCCGCCTTGCAGTAATCCTCGAAGCGTTCGACGTGCTGTTCGAACTGGCGCATCACGAGGAAGGAGCCGTTGCGGCCGAAATCGTGCGGCGGTGGCGGCTGTCCGGCGATCTGCCGGTTGCGGCGCACGGCCGACAGGATGCCGGAGCGGTCCTGCGCGGCCGGAACGGAGGGTGAAGCCGGATAGAAGCCGTGCTCGTCGCGATAGCCGAACAGAAATTCGCCGGGCGCGACCAGATGCATGGGTGCAGCACCCGCGTTGGCCCGCGCCGTGCCCCTGACGATCGGTTGCGAGACACCGTCGACGAAGCCGAAATGCTCGACCGCGCGCTTGCCTTCCCGCTTCACCGCGAGCGGCAGTTCCGAAACCAGCACCATCCCCGCGCCCGACGTCTTTTTCTTCAGCGCGGCCAGCTCGGTTTTCAGTATCTCGGGGCTTTCCGCATAGCAGACGACGACGGCGTGCACCGGTTTCTGCAGTGAACCCCACTGCCAATTGTCGGGAACGCTGTCGCCGAGATCGTCCAGGATACGGCTGCGTTCGGGATTGCCCATGCCGTGGCGAAAGGCGACGGGGAACGTGCCGAGCGGGTCGCCGTCGACGCCGCCGCCCAGTCCGAGGCGGCGAAGGCCGTCAGGGCCGAATGCCAGCGTCAAGGCGCGTTCGCGCGGCACGCCATCGCCAAAGCTCGCGCGGGCAACGACGAATTCGAGCCAGGCCTTGCGGCTTGCCCTGGACAGGGTCTCCGGTATGGCGATCGCCAGCATATGCGCATGCGCCAGCGCTCCGAACGGACCGAAGAAGATGGACTGGATCTCGCCGGTTTCGAGCTGCTGCTCCAGTGGCGGCGGGAAGGCCGAACTGATATTGGCCAGCAGCGAGGTGGTTTTCTGAACGGCGGTTCTTTCGGTCGCCAGACGCGGCAGCGAACCGAACAGGCTCAGCCAGTCGCGCGCCTCGTTGTCGCTAGCCGAAGCAATGCCGCGCCTGATCCGGGAATTGATCCGGATGGCCGCGGTGTTGAGCTCGCGGTAGGCCGAATACCAGAACAAGGTCGGCACCTGCTGCCGCCGTGCCCAGCGCTTGAACCGGTCGCCGTCGCGCGCGCCATCGAGGAAGAGCCAGCGCGTGCGCGGATAGCCCTCGGTGTTGCTCCACACACCGGTGAGCCCGGAAGCGGCCTTGGCGATGAAATCTTCCAGGTAGCTCTCCCAGCTGCCGCCATAGTTGGAGAAGAACATCAGCCTGTTGGTCCCGGGCAAAAGCACCCAGCGGGCGAAATGGATGGTGTTGATGGTGCCGAGGAAGCCCGGCCGATACACTTTCCGGGCCGTGATCGAGATCAGGTAGAAAGACAGCCTGAGCGCCAGCCGCCGCAGGAGTCCGGCCTTCATCGTCGAGATCGCCGTCATATGGTTTTGCGCGGCGCGATCCTCATGCACGATGATCTTGTCCAGCGCCTGCAGGTCGACCGGCGTGTTATGCGGACGGTCGATGTCTTCGAGGCGCCGCAAGGCGATGAAGCAGACGCCAAGCGCCACCGCGATCATCGCGATGAGCCCGAGCACGGCTAGCAGAAGCGCGGTGCCGGCGATGGCGATGGTGGCGAAGCTGAGACCGCTCGGATCGCCGAACACCAGCTTGTAGGTCAGCTTCCAGGAGACGAGCACCACGACCGCGACGGCCACCAGCATGGGCGGCGCCAGCAGCGTGGTGGTGATGGCCCGCCACCATTTTCCGGGCGGGCTTTCGAGCAGGCTTTCGGCCGGCTGGAAAGCCCAGTCGAACCTGCCCAGCGAGCGCACATGCCGGCGCGCCTCGGCAAGCACGGCGGCGGCGTCGCCATTGCCGGCGCGCGGCCGCTCGGCGATGTCGCGCACGATGCCGGCAAGCTCGGCTTCGGCCAGGATGCGGCGGACCGAATGACCCGGCGTGCCGGAAAACACCAGTCCTGCATTGCTGCCGAAGGATGGCGATATCTCGATATTGTGCTTGCGCAGGAAGTCGCTCAGCGCGCCGCCATCTGGGAGGCCGCAGACGTCCTTGAAGATCGGCCGCAGCCGGTGGCCGATGGCCTGGGAGACGCCATCGATGACCTCGCTGGCGCTGCCGTCGCCGGAGATTTCGAGAACCAGCGCGCCTTTCTCGACACCGGAAGCGTCATCGAATTCGCCGGTGCCGGCCACGGCGAGGCTGGTGAAGTGAATGGTGCCGGCGGTGTCGAGCGCGGCACTCATCTCCTCGATGGCCGGATTGCCGAGCATGGTGACCTTGTCGCGGATGGCGTCCAGCGGCACGGGCCGGACGACCGGACAGACCACTGTCACCATCGATTGGTCGACGGTGTGGCAGAACGCCGGCTGCTCGAAATCGACCTTGAGGCTTTCCGGATAGGCGCCGATGTTGCTCAGGCGTCCGGCCCTGCCGCTGGCGCGGCGCAGCTTCTCCTTGCCGAACAGCGCGCGCAGGCTTTCGCCGATTTGGATCCTGGCGATCTCGGCGCCGATGCACAGATGGATGCCGTGCCCGAACACCAGATAGTCGCGATGCGGGCGCGTTGTGTCGAAATCGTTCGGGTTCTGCACCGCGTCAGGGTCGAACATCGCCGACAGTGTCGCCGGCATCACCACCGTTCCGGCCTTCACCAGCCGCTCGCGGCGCGTCCCCCTGGCGATGGTCGCGTCGCGCGAGGCATAGCGCCACGGGCCGACCCAGATCGGTTTGAAGCGCATTGCCTCCATGATCGCCCGGTCCAGCTTCGCCGTGTCGTTTTCGGCGAGCGCCGCGTCGATGGCCTGCCTGGCATCGGGCCGCGACAGGATGACGTCCAGGCAATTGCCGCCGGCCAGCACATTGGTCGGCACGAAGCCGGCGATCATGCCCAACATGATCGAATGGATGTCCGGGCGCGACAGCCGGCCCTGGTCGAGCAAGGCGACAAGCCGCGCCAGCGGCTGGTCCTTCTGGCCCTTTTCCCTGATCGCGTCGATGGAGCGGTCGATGACCTTGATCAGCCGATCGCCGCCGACAACGGCAAGCTCGCGCGTGACTGGTTTGGCCGTAGGATCGGAAAAGAACAGCGCGCTCAAGGCGATCGCCCAGTCGGCGAACTCGGATTCGTCGTCGATCTCAAGCCCGAAATAGTCGCGGCAGATATGCACCGGCAGGAGCTTCAGCAGCCCGGCTATGGCGTCGAGGCCGGGGCTGGCGGCCGTCATGATGTCCCTGGAATGGCGCGCCGCGATCGGTCGAACCTTGGCCTCGACCTCGGCCGGTGGAAAGGCGCTCAGCACCGACGATTTCATCTGCCGGTAGGCGGCGCCGTCCTGCATGCCGAGGATGAAATTCGAGCCCCGCGCCAGCTCGGCCATCTCCGGTCCGTAAGGCGTCTCGAACTCGTCGCCGCGCTCCAATATGTCGCGAACGTCGGCATTCCTGGTGACGAGCAGGAAATTGCCGAAACCGAGGTTTGGCTTGAAGCGGCGCAGCAGCGCGAGGGCCCAGCGGGGATCGTTGAAGAAGAAGCCGACGATGCGCGACGCCAGGCCATTGGTGCGCAGCCGTTCGATGTCGAATGGCGGCATTTCCGACAGCGGTCGCTGGCTTTTCTGGGCTGCGCGGACCTTATCGAAATACTTTAACTTGATCATTCGCGTTCAAGCCCCCCGGCTGTCCACGTCATTGCGATACCGGCCGTCTCATGGCCTAGGTTTGCATCGATCCGGCGTATGTGATTCTCTTCACAGTCATCACATCCAGCCACCAGCCGGCCCGCGAAATCACGTCGCCGACCTCGCCAGTTCGAAATTGGCAATGAGGAATTCATTGGCGGATTTGTCGGCGAACGGGATCCAGCGCACGCGCTGTTCGGAGAAATCCGGATGCCTTGTCTCGAAAATTGCCAGTTCGCGCCTGGCCTCATCGGCGCGGCCGCTGCGCATAAGCGCGCCGATCTTCAGATACCTGGCGTAGAAATAGCCTGGCGACAGGTTGAGCGAGCGGTCGGCGGTGGCGATCACGGCCGGCCAGTTCTCGACGAAACTGTAGGCGACCGCCAGTTCTCCCAGATTGTGGAACCGATAGAGGTCGAAGGGGCTCAGCCGCTCGGTGTCGAGGAAGAACGGTATCGCATCGGCGGCGTCCCCGAGCAAAAGCTTGGCGCTGCCCATGGCCGAGCGCGCGAAGGCAAAGCTCGGGTTGATGTGCAGCGCTTCCTTCAGATGCTCGATCGCGGCCCGCGGCTGTCCCCGCATGATATCGATGACGCCGAGATGGGCGTGCGGACGCGCATCCAGGCTGTCCATCAGCAAGGCCTTGCGCGCGTACTGCTGGACCTTGTCGAGGTCGTCGCTGTCGCCGAAACGCAGCCACGCCCGCCAGAAATACCACCATGCCAGCTCATTCAGCACGGCGCTGGAATTGGGGTCCTCACGATAGGCCTTTTCGAAGAAATCGAGGGCGATCTCGGTATCGCCGCGCGTGCGCCGGTTCATGTGCCAGCGGCCGCGTCGCACCAATTGCCAGGTCTCAAGGCTTTCCCATGGCACCTGGAAGGTGCGCGCCTGTTCGGCCCGGTCGACTTCCTTGTCGAGCATGGAGACGATCTCGCTGCCGATCTGGTCGCGCAGCTTGAAGATGTCGACAAGGTCGCGGTCGAAGCGCTGCGACCAGACCAGACGCCCATTCGACGTATCGGCCAGCGAAGTGTTGAGCCGGATCTGCCCGCCATTGCGCGTCAGCGTGCCGCTGACGATGTAGCGCGCGCCCAGCGCATTGCCGATCACCCGGGTTCCCAGGCTGTCGTCGCGGAACTGGAAGCTGGAACTCTTGGCGATCACCGAAAGCCACCTCGTATTCGAGAGGCCGTAGATGATATCCTCGGCGATGCCATCGGCCATGTAGCCGACATCGCGCTCGCCGCCATTGCCTGCGAAAGGCAGCACGGCGATTGCTGGCGGGCCCTTGGGCGGCGCCTTTTGCGGGCTAAAGGCGGGGGAAATGGCAGCGAGCGGCGCCGCCGGCGACGCTCCGCTACCGCCGCCGCGGCCGGCTATCAGGACGCGCACCGGCAAGGCGATGTTCTTCAGCATGAATTCGCCGAGATCGGTGAACTCGGCGGCTGTCTTGTCCTTCACGTGGTGCCATGTCGTCTCCGAGATGGCGAGCCCGTCATGCGGCGCGAACTCCTGTAGCCTAGCCGCGATGTTGACGTCGTCGCCGTAGAGCCTCCCCTCGCGCACGATGACGTCGCCGGTGTTGATGCCGGCCCGGAACGGCATGCGCATGTCCTCGGCCACGGATGCATTGAGCGCAACGACCCTGCCCTGGAAATCGAAGGCGGCGCGCAGGGCCTCGATCGGGTTGCCGAATTCGGCCATGATGCTGTCGCCGGCATCGCCGAAAGTACGGCCGCCAAACGCGGCGCAACTGTCGGCGATGATGTCGCGCCGCTCCTCGAAGGCGGCGACGGCCAGCTCGTCGTCGATGCCCATCAAGCGCGAGAATCCGACGGCGTCGATAGAAATGATGGTCGCCAGCTGACGGGTGTAGTTCCGTTCAGCCATGGTCAAAGCCCCCGGTCCCTGCTTGCGGTCCAGCACGGGCGACTTCCGCTTTGTTGAACACTTCGCCGTTTGCCGACGGAAAATCCTCGGCAGGCTCGGCGCGCCGTTGCCACCCTGTTATGTCGGCAAGTCTAACAGGGTCTTCGCAAAAGCTCTACCACGATCCGCTAATAGAACGCAGCGCGCGACCGGCTGCATGGTTAGCCGTTTGTTACTCAAGTTCTGCCTCGCGAATTTTCGCTTACGTATTGAAATATCATCGGTTTATATGTTTCAAACGTGGCGAAAGCACATCGACGACGGCGCCGCCCCGCGGTCCGCCATGCCGACCTGGAACAGGCGTTGTGCTCACTGGCGGAACCAACCGGGACGCGAGCGAGTTCCTTACGGCACACATGCGAGCACGAGATGAGGGGCTATCATGCGTACTGTTGTTTTGGCGACCGGCCTTACTGTTCTTCTCCTCGGTGGGCCGGCCTTCGCGGCCGATGCAAAGCCGCTGCCGCCGCCCAATGCCAAGAAACTGTCGGAAATCCTTGCCAAGGTCGAGCAACGCGCCGACTTCCGCTATGTGAAGGAAGTCGACTGGGACGATGGTGTCTACACCGTCACCTATTACACGACCGACCGGGCGAAGGTCGAAATCGCCTATGATCCGGTGACCGCCGAACCCAGCGAGGCCCGATAGAGGCGCGCTCGCGGCGCCCGCTCGGCCATCCGTACAGGGCGACCCTCCCGATCGCGGCGAACGCGAGCGCGAGCGCCGCCCCTTGCGTCGAACCGTCTTTGATGGCTGACTGCTGCTCCACGATTGCGGGCACGGGGGTGCGGGGCAGTGGTAAAACACGTATTGAAGCGCGTCCTGATGATGCTTGCCGGCTATCTGGTCGCGGTGCTTGTCGGGCTGATCGCGGTGGCGGCGATCTATGGGATACTCAGTTCGCTGCCCAACGCGCCAGCCTATTTCGACCTCATGGGCGTCAGTCCGATCGCGGTCCTGCTGGTGCCGCCGCTCGGCATGTTCGTCTACTTCCTGACGATCATCCTGACCTGGATGCAAACCCTCGTCTTCGCGCTGATCGCAGAGTTCTTTTCGTTGCGCAGCTTCCTGCTACACATGGTCTTCGGCGCCATCGCGGCGGCGGCGGGTTTCGCGCTGATCTGGCCGGACGCGCCGGAGAGTCCGGAGCGCTGGGCCGACACGGGCATCATCGCCGCCGCCGGCTCGGTTGCCGGCCTGATCTACTGGCTGATCGCCGGGCGCGACGCCGGCTTCAGGCGTCCGCTTTTCGAGCGTGCCTGAGGGTGCCGACTAGCTCGCCGGAGACCGCACTGCCTCGGTCGCGTCGAGCGCCTGCATCAGCCGCGTGTCGCGATCATAGACGTCGTCGAAGTATTCGACATTGCCGGCCAGGTCGGGCCACGCGGTGAAATAGGCGACATAGACCGGGATGGTGCGGGTCACCTTTTCGTTCGAATGCCCGTGCTTCAGCTTCTCGGCGACATAGTCGACCGAGGTACCGAGCACCGCCGCCGCCATGCCGCGCGGGTCCTGCAGGCGCACGCAGCCATGGCTCAGCGCCCGCATGTCGCGCTCGAAGAAGGACTTCTGCGGCGTGTCGTGCATGTAGATGGCATGCTTGTTGGGGAACAGGATCTTCAGCTCGCCCAGAGCATTGGCCTCGCTCGGCTGCTGGCGCACGCTGTAGGGAATGTTGGCGCCGTAGGCGCCCCAATTGACCGCCGATGACGGCACGCGCCGCCCGCTCGAATCAGTCACCTCGTAGCCGGCGCGGTCGAGATAGCCGGGATCGTTGCGCAGCCTGGGCAGCATCTCGTTGACGATGATCGACTGCGGCACACCCCAATAGGGATGGAAATCGACCTGCTCGATCTGGTCGTAGAAGAAAGCGGTCTGGTTGGTGACCTTGCCGACGACGACGCGGGTCTTCAGCTTCTCTTCGCCATTGTCGATGTAGCTGGCGGTGAAGGCCGGTTGGTTGATGAAGACGCGCGGACTACCGAGGTCGGAAGGCAGCCAGCGCAGTTCTTCCAGCGCGACCTTGACCTTGGTGACCTTGTCGGCCTTGGAGGTTCCGGCCAGCGAAGCGACCGTGCGCGGCCCGATGACGCCGTCGCCCTTCATGCCGGCCCGCTTCTGCACCGCCTTGATGACCGGCACCAGCTCTGGATCGTAGAGTTCGCTCTTGCCCAGCCTGGCGAGGACGTCGCCATAGTCGCCGCCCATCTCGTCGTCGAGGTTGCGCGCGATCAGCGTCAAAAGCTTCGGCAGTTCGGGGCTGCTCTCGCCGGGCTTCAGCAACAGCTTGGGATCGACGACGATCTCGTTCTCCTCGCTCGCCTGCAGCGCTTCCAGCTCGACGCGCAGCGCCTGATACTCCGGGTTCTGCGGGTGTCGCGATTCCAGATAGGTGCGCACCTCCTGCGTATGCGCCAGGGTCTTCAGAACGCCTTCCATGTCCAGCGGCTTGGCCGGGAAATCATAGTAGCCGGTCATGCGATTGGGTTCGACGCGGCCGCTCTGGGCATCATGGGCATAGCGAAGCACGCGCGCCGACAGCGCCATCTCGAAGCGGACGAGCTCTTTCAGGCGCTCGTCCGCGCTGGCCGAGGATGACGCAGCAGGAACGTCGACCGTATAGTCGGCGGGCGTCAGGCCGTAGCTCGCCGCCTCGCCAAGCACCCGCACGGCATCCTGCGCGCGGCTGTTCGGAGCGGTGTCCGTCACCCAGATGAAATCCGGATTGGCCGAGTAATAGGCGATCAGCGCCTTGGCGATGTAGGGCTCGGCATAAAGCTCATAGTCTCCAAGTCCGGCGATCGCCTCATGGAAGGCATTGCCGGTCACCGACGGCACGAAGGCTGCGTCCTGTGGCTTCTCCGGCTCCGTTGCCGCTGCCGGCGCTGGCGACGACGTCAGCGCCGCGAAGTCGACACGCACCAGCCGGTCGGCCTTGTAGGTGTAATAGGACGGGCTGCTGATCTTGGAGCCGCCGCCACCCGGCACCTTGTTGGGCTTCGGCTTGGGCGGCGGCGGGAATTCGCCTTGCGGGTTATGCCGGACGCCGCCACCGAACAGCATGTCGAACAGGCCCTGTGCGCTCGCCTGCGGCATGCCGAGGCTCAGCGCCGCAGCGACCGCAAGCGGCATCACCGTGGCCTTGTTTCCGAAAATTCTCATGATCACCCGCTCCGGTTGTGAACCGGCTCCCGTTCCGCGCCGCTAGACGGTCACGCCCACCGCATGGCGGATGTAAGGCGCGATTATACCGATTCATACCGATTTCGTTAAGCTTCCATAAATTTCGGCGCGCCTGTTGCAGAACAGTTTCACAAGTTTGTGACGGTCTTGGGCAAACCGGCTTTGGCCTATACCGGTTGCATCGGGCCCTGGCGCAGCAGTCCGTGATCGAGGCGGGGCCGGCGACGAATCAACCTCCCGATCCGGCTCCGCCGGGGGACGATGCCGGACTGTTGCGGGAACGGCCCGGGCGATGGCTGCATGGACGCATCGCCAGCCTCGGCGCGGCGTGACAAACGCCGGCCGTTGTGCTGGAAATCCTCAAGACCAGCCTCGAGAGGTATGCGCCGGTGAAAAAGGGATATCGACAGCTGCTCGATGAGGCCAATGCCGAGATCGAGGTGGTTTCGCCGGAGGAAGCGGCGGGGCTGATCGAGGACGAGGATACGATCTTCGTCGACCTGCGCGATCCGCGCGAAGTCGAGCGCGACGGCAGGATACCAGGCGCCAGGCATGTGACGCGCGGCATGCTGGAATTCTGGATCGATCCGGAAAGCCCCTACCACAAGCCGTTCTTCGCCTCGGGCAAGAGTTTTGTCTTCTTCTGCGCCGGCGGCTGGCGCTCGGCCCTGGCCACCAAGACGGCGCAGGACATGGGGCTTTCACCGGTCAAGCACATCCTCGGCGGTTTCACCGCCTGGAAAGCGGCCGGGCTGCCGGTCGAGCCCGGGCAGAAGAAGAAGGCCGACTGACCGCGCTTCAATGCATGAGCGTCGCTTCGCCATGCCCGGTCGCGAAGCGGACGGCGTGTTCGACCACGCCCTTGTCGGCGAGGATGCGGCGATGGCCGAGCCCGTCGGCCCAATGCAGGCTGACGTGATCGCCGGCGCCGGCATAGCGCGTGGCATGGTCGGCCGAGACCTCGCGGTCGTCGGGCGCATGGATGACCAGCGTCGGCACCAGCGCTTCCGCTAGCTGGCGGTCGCCGGTGAATTCGCCGAGCGGCCTGCCGGAGAGCTTTTCGACGCGGTCGGCCATGGCAAGCTGTGAACGCGGACCGACATTGAGCATGCGGCTGAAGTCGGCGAAGATCGCCGGCAAGGAACTCGGCGCCGCGATCAGCACCAGCCTGTCGGCGGCAACGGGCTGGATGCCCCTGACGGAACCGGCGACGGCGTTGGCGGCAACGGCGCCGCCGAAGGAATGGCCGACGATCGCACTGAATGGCCCGAACCATTCGCCGGCGACCTTCGCCGCCTCGACCGCATTGACCATGTTCAGGCGGCGGCCCTGCGACTGGCCGTGGCCCGGCAGGTCGAGCGAGACGACCCTGTAGCCCGCCCGGCGATAGCCTTCGATCAGCACGCGCATGTATTCGGTGCGCGAGCGCCAGCCATGGATGACGAGCACGGTGCCGGCGGCCGCCCTGCCGGGCTCGGATCGGAATTCATGCACCATGACGCAGCCGGTCTTCGTTTTCAGCCGGTGATGGCGCGCCTCGGTCATGAAGGCCGCAGCCCGGTCTACGGCGCGGCGTTCGCCGTCGCTGAGGGCTTTCACATTGGGCGTGCGGCAGAACAATTCGAACGCGGCCCGGCCGCTGAGGCGGGGCGCCACATGCTCGGCCGCGCCGAACACGCCCCGGATGACCTTCAGTCCAAATGATGCCATAGTGGCGATCCATCCATTCGTTCAAGCATGAACATAATAGTTCAAACATGAACATTAAACAAGACCTGCCCTGGGACAACCCGCGCTTTCGCAACTGGGTCGCGGTGGCGCGTGCCTGCCATGTGGTGGAGCGCACGCTGGCAGTGAAGCTGGTGCCGCTGGATCTCAAGCCGGCGCAGCTCGACGTGCTGATGAACCTCTACCGCCATCCCGGCATGTCGCAGCATGACCTAGCCCGCAAGCTCTTGGTCGGCCGTTCCAACATCACCATGCTGCTGCCGCAACTGGAAACCCGCGGCTTGCTGCGCCGCGAGGGCGACGAGAAGGACAAGCGCGTGCTCAGGCTCAGCCTGACCGTGGAAGGCGAAGCCCTGCTGATGCAGGCGCTGAAGGTTCACATGGCGCTGATCGAGAAGGCTATGAGCCAGTCGACTGCGGAGCAGTGCGACATGATCGGCGAGCAGATGCGCAAGATCGCCGATGTGCTGAAGGAAGCCTGAGCGCCGGGCGCACCTACCACATCGTCTTCTTTGCCCGCTCTGGCCATTCCTTGTCATAGGTCTCGCCGTCGATGCTCTGGCGGCTGGTGACCTCGAGGATCCGGCCGGGCGTCGGCAGCGATTTTGGATCGACATGTTTCGCCGGGTTCCAGAGCTCCGACCGGACGATGGCGCGGGCGCACTGGAAATAGACCGAATCGACCGCAATCACCGTGACCGAACGCGCCGGCTTGCCGTCGACGCCGAAGGAGGCGCAGAGTTCGGCATCGGTGGTGATATGAGCACGGCCGTTGACGCGCAGCGTGGTGCCGGACCCCGGCACCAGGAACAGCAGGCCGACGCGCGGATCGCGCAGGATGTTCTTCAGCGAATCGGCGCGATTGTTGCCGCGGCGGTCCGGCATCATCAGCGTCTTCGGATCGTGGATGCGGACGAAGCCGGCGAGGTCGCCGCGCGGCGAGCAGTCGAGCCCCTCCGGCCCGGCGGTCGCCAGTGCGGCGAAGGGCGAGGTCTCGATGAAGGCGGCGTATTCGGGAATGATGTGGTCGAGTTCCTTGACGATCGAGGCTTCGCCCGGAATGCCGTAGAGCGCTTCAAGCTGTTCGACTGATGTGATGACAGACATCTGTTTCGTCTCCGAACCTTTGCCGGCGCTACTCCACATCCATGACGCCTTGACGACAAGGCGGATGGCAAGACCTAACGGTCGCGACCGAGGCCTTTCTCGGTCAATTCGGCGAGATAGGCATTCCAGCGCGCCTCCTTCTCGTGACCAAGCGCATGCAGGTAGTTCCACGTATAGATGCCGGTGTCGTGGAAATCGTCGAAGGTGATGCGCACCGCATAATTGCCGACCGGCTCGATCTTGAGGATGGCGACATTGCGCTTGCCGGGCACGGTGACGCGCTGCTCCGGCGAATGGCCCTGCACTTCCGCCGAGGGCGACAGCACGCGCAGCAGCTCGGCCGGCAATTCGAACGGATGATGGTCCGGAAAGGTGACGGTAAGCAGCTTGCGGTCCTTCGAGACCCGGAGTTCCTTCGGCGCTGTCATGCGGATCGTTCCTGCGTCATTTCCACCCTTCCCTACGCTGCTTCGCCGCAGGCGAAAAGGCCATTGCAGGGCGGCCGACACGCGATGTCGGTCGGGGAATGTTACCAAAGATCAAGACAGGCTATCTTGAATGAAAGGCCGTATCGTATCACATAGCGGTATATAACGGCGCCGTTCGCGGCCACGGGAAACGCAAAAGCATGGACATGATCGATCCTTTCGGTCGAACGATCAGCTACCTGCGCGTGTCGGTCACCGACCGCTGCGATTTCCGCTGCACCTATTGCATGGCCGAGGACATGACCTTCCTGCCCAAGAAGGATCTCCTGTCGCTTGAAGAGCTCGACCGGCTCTGCACCGTCTTCATCGAAAAGGGCGTGCGGAAACTGCGCCTCACCGGCGGCGAGCCGCTGGTGCGCAAGAACATCATGCACCTCGTGCGCCAGCTGTCGCGGCATCTGAAGAGCGGCGCGCTGGAAGAGCTGACGCTGACCACCAACGGCTCGCAGCTGTCGCGCTTCGCCGCCGAGCTCGCCGATTGCGGGGTCGAGCGCATCAACGTCTCGCTGGACACGCTCGACGCCGACAAGTTCCACCAGATCACCCGCTGGGGCCATCTCGGCAAGGTCATGGAAGGCATCGACGCCGCCCAGGCGGCCGGGCTGAAGGTCAAGCTCAACGCGGTGGCGCTGAAAGACTTCAACGACGAGGAACTGCCCGAGATGATGCGCTGGGCGCATGGCCGTGGCATGGACCTCACCGTCATCGAAACCATGCCGATGGGCGAAATCGACGCCGACCGCACCGACCAGTACCTGCCGCTGTCGTTGCTCAGGGCCCAGCTCGAGCGCCAGTTCACGCTGAGCGACATCCCCTACAAGACCGGCGGCCCGGCCCGTTACGTCCATGTCGCCGAGACCGGCGGCAGGCTAGGCTTCATCACCCCGATGACGCATAATTTCTGCGAAAGCTGCAACCGCGTCAGGCTGACCTGCACCGGCACCCTCTATATGTGCCTCGGTCAGGAAGACGCCGCCGACTTGCGCGCGCCGTTGCGTGCGTCCGAAGGCAACGAGCTGGTCTCCGCGGCAATCGAGGAGGCGATCGGGCGCAAGCCCAAGGGCCATGACTTCGTCATCGACCGCCGCACCAGCCGGCCGGCGGTGTCCCGGCATATGAGCGTCACCGGCGGCTGATCTTTTCCGCCATTGAGGCAAGGATCGCCTCCGTCATTGGCTGGAGACTGGCTTGAAGCACCTTTTCCCGACCCTGGCCATCGCAGCGTTGAGCATCGCAGCGGCAGCCAGCGCCGCGCCGTTCACCTACACCAATCAGCGCTTTGGCACCGTCTGCACCTTTCCGGACGAGATCTTCAGCATTCGCGAGCCCGAGCCGGAGAATGGCGACGGGCAGCAATGGAGCGCGCCCGACGGAGCCAGCCTGATCTGCTCTGGCATCCTCAACGTCGATGACGACACGCCGAAAAGCTTTGTCTCCTCCGAGAAGGCCAGCGCCGAGCCAGGCTACAAGATCACCTACAGCAAGGCCGGCAAGGATTGGGCGGTGCTGTCCGGCATCAAGGACGGCAAGATCTTCTACGAGCGACGCCTGTTCGGAAAGGACGGCGTCATCCGCACGGTCTGGATCGAGTATTCGCAAGCTCTGAAATCGAAATACGATCCGCTTGTTGGCGTCATTGCCGGAAGCCTCAAGGGGCCGTGAGCATTTTGCGCCACACCACGAAATAATCCTCGCCCGCCAAAGGGCGGCCGATTTACCGACTCGATGTTCCAGCCTAGCCTTCCAGTGGACGTGATTTTTTCACTCACAGGGGGAATGCAACATGCGCAAATTCATTCTTGCTCTTGCAATGCTCGGCTTTGCGGCGGCACCGGGGGCGGCGCAGTCGATCGGCGGCAACTATACGGTCGCCGGCACCAATTTCGACGGCTCCGCCTATGGTGGCGAGGCGACCATCACGCTGACCAGCGAGACGACCTGCACCATCCATTGGGAAACCGGCGGATCGTCGTCCGACGGCATCTGCATGCGCAACGACAATGCTTTCTCCGCCGGCTATGTGATGGGCAAGGAGATCGGCCTCGTCGTCTACAAGGTCGAGGAAGACGGCTCGTTGCACGGCCTCTGGACCATCGCCGGCAAGGAAGGCAGCGGCACCGAAGTGCTGACGCCGAAATAAGCCCTTTCGCCTTCGCGCCGATCTTTGCGGGCCACGGCGACAAACCGTGGCCCAGTGCTTTGGCGTTGCTGTTTTGCGGCCGGCTGATAGAGGCTGATCCAAAGCACAACCGGTGACGCCCTTGCCTCTTTCGCCAAACCTGCGCGGCGCGCTGTTCATGATGGTGGCCATGGTCGGCTTCACCCTCAACGACGCGATCACCAAATTCTCCTCCGAATCGATGAACATGGCGCAGGTCATGCTGATCCGCGGCGCCTTCGCCTCGCTGTTCGTCGGTCTGCTTGCCTGGCAACGCGGCGCGCTGGCAGCGCCACGGTCCATGCTGCAGCCGATGGTGGCGATGCGCGTGGCCGGCGAAGCCGGCGCCACGGTCTCGTTCCTGGTCGCGCTGGCGCACCTGCCGATCGCCAACGTCTCGGCGGTGCTGCAGGCGCTGCCGCTGGCAGTGACCATGGGCGCGGCGCTTTTCTTCGGCGAAGGTGTCGGCTGGCGGCGCTGGCTGGCGATTGCCGTCGGCTTCGCCGGGGTGCTGGTCATCGTGAGGCCGGGCTTCGAAGGCTTCAGCATCTATTCGCTGCTGGCGCTGGCGAGCGTCGCCTGCTGCGCGGTGCGCGATCTCTCCACCAGGCGCATCCCGCAAGCGATCCCGACGCTTCTGGTATCGACCGCCACGGCGCTGGCCATGACGGTGCTGGGTGCGGCGCTGCTCGCCCCGATGGGCGGCTGGACGCCGATGAGCGGCAGGGCCACCGCGCTCCTGGCGCTCGCCGCGGTGCTGGTGCTCATCGGCTACCAGTTCATCATCATGGCAATGCGCTCCGGCGACATCTCCTTCATCGCGCCGTTCCGCTACACCGCCCTGCTCTGGTCGATCCTGCTCGGCCTCGTCATCTTCGGCGACATTCCGGACCTGCCGATGATCATCGGCGCCACCATCATCGTCGGCTCGGGCCTCTACGCCCTCTATCGCGAACGCATCGTCGGCCGGCGGCAGACCGCCGCCGAAAGCGCTGGACCTGACATGGCGCCGGACGGCATATAGGACCAAGCCTTGGGGAAGCGCCTGCTGGCGGCAATTCCGGGCGGCAAGAGACAGCGGACAATGGATCGCAACATAGCGGGCATCATTCTGGCCGGCGGCCAGTCGCGGCGCATGGGCGGCGGCGACAAGACCCTGCTTGAGCTTGGCGGCCGCAGCCTGCTCGACCATGTCGTCAAGCGTCTTGCTCCGCAGGCCGGACCGCTGGCGCTGAGCGCCAATGGCGACCCGACGCGCTTCGCCAGCTTCGGGCTGCCGGTGCTTGCCGATTCGGTGGAGGGTCATGCGGGACCGCTGGCCGGCATCCTGACCGGCATCGAGTGGGCATCGATCGGCTGCGATGCCGTGGTCACGGTCGCCGGCGACACGCCCTTTTTCCCCAAAAATCTGGTCGAGCGACTGGCTGCGGCCGCCGGCTCAAAGCC
>NZ_RZOF01000370.1:0-6054 GCF_003998955.1 Mesorhizobium sp. M4B.F.Ca.ET.017.02.2.1
CTCACGGCGCTCGCGCAACTGCTCGATCACCGCGTAGAAGACCGGCACGAACACCAGCGACAGCACCGTCGCCGCCACCATGCCGCCGAAGACGGTGGTGCCGATCGACTGGCGGCTGGCGGCACCCGCGCCGGTGGCGTACATCAGCGGCAGCACGCCGAGGATGAAGGCGAAGGCCGTCATCAGGATCGGCCTGAGCCTCAGCCGCGCGGCTTCCATCGCCGCCTCGACGATGCTGAGGCCTTCCTCGCGCCGTCGCCTTGCGAACTCGACGATCAGGATCGCGTTCTTCGCCGCCAGGCCGATCAGCATGACGAAGCCGATCTGCGAGTAGACGTCGATCTGCATGCCGCGCAGCAACAGCACCGCGAAAGCGCCGAACAAGGCGAGCGGCACGGCGAGCAGCACCATGAACGGCATTGCCCAGCTTTCATACTGCGCCGCCAGGATCAGGAAGACGAAGACGATTGCCAGGCCGAACACGATCGAGGCGATCGAGCCTGCCTTGAGCTCCTGATAGGTGATGCCGGTCCACTCATAGCCGAAATCCCTGGGCAGGACATTTGCCGCGGCGCGTTCCATCGCCGCCACCGCCTGTCCGGACGAGAAGCCGGGGGCGGCGCCGCCATTGATCAAGGCCGACGCATTGTTGTTGTAGTGGGGCACCGTCTCGGGCCCGACGATCGGCACCAGTTTGCCCAGCGTGCTCAGCGGCACCATGCCGCCCGACGAATTGCGCACATAGAGCCGTGAAATGTCGGTCGCATCGGCGCGCGCATCCTTGTCGGCCTGGATCGTCACCCGGAAGGTGCGGCCGAACAGGTTGAAGTCGTTGACGTAGAGCGAGCCGAGATAGATCTGCAGCGTGTTGAACACGTCGGGCAGGTTGAGGCCGAGGAGCTTCGCCTTGCTGCGGTCGAGGTCGTAGTTGAACTGCGGCGTCGAGGTCGAGAAGGACGAGAACAGCTGCTGCGGATTGAGCTCGGGCTGCTTGCGCGCCTCGGCGAGCAAAGCCTGGGTGACGTCGTTCAGCGCAGCACTTCCGCGCCCGGACAGGTCCTCGACCTGGAACTCGAAGCCGCCGGTGGTGCCGAGGCCCGGGATCGAAGGCGGGTCGAAGGAGAGTGCGAAGGCTTCCGGCATTTGCAGCAGCTTGCCGCGCACCTGCTCGACGAGCTTGGAGGCGCTCTGGTCGGGCCCGCGCTCGTCCCATGGCTTCAGGATGGCGAACTCCACCGCCGAGTTCGACTGCGCGGCGCTGGTCAGGAAGTTGAGGCCGCTGATCGATCCGACGATGTCGACGCCGGGCGTGTTCTGCAGGATGTCGCGCGCCTTCTCGGCCACCGCATCGGTGCGCTCCAGCGAGGCGCCGTCGGGCAGCTGGATGACGACGAAGAAATAGCCCTGATCCTCGACGGGGAGGAAGGTTGAGGGCAATTTCTGCCAGACGAAATAGGTCGCGACGAGACCGGCCGCGAACAGGCCGAGCATGATCCAGCGCAGCCTGATCAGGATGCGCACGCCGTGCGCATAGGCATGCGACAGCCAGTCGAAGCCGGCATTGAACCAGCGGAACAAGAAGAACTGCGTCTCGCCGCGATGGCGCAGGAATGCCGCACTCAGCGCCGGGCTCAGCGTCAGCGAGTTGAAAGCCGAGATGCCGACAGAGATCGCCACGGTGAGCGCAAACTGGTTGTAGAGCTTGCCCGAGACGCCGGGGATGAAGGCGACCGGAATGAACACCGCCATCAGCACCGCGGTGGTGGCGATGATCGGTCCCGTCACTTCCGCCATCGCCGCGCGCGTGGCTGCCAGCGGTTTGAGGCCGGCCTCGAGCTGTCGCTCGACATTTTCCACCACCACGATCGCGTCGTCGACGACGAGGCCGATCGCCAGCACCATGCCGAGCAGCGACAGCATGTTGAGCGAGAAGCCCAGCATGTACATCACCGCCAGCGTCGCGATCAGCGACACCGGAATGGCGATGGTCGGGATGATGGTGGTGCGCCAGCTTTGCAGGAAGATGAACACCACCGCCACGACCAGCACCAGCGCTTCGCCGAGCGTGATCAGCACGTCATGCATCGAGGCCGACACGAAGCGCGTCGTATCGTAGTGCATTCCGTATTTGACGCCTTTCGGGAAGCGCGCCGACAGCTCCTGCATCTTGTCCTTGACCCGCTGCTGCAGGTCGAGCGCGTTGGAGCCCGGCATCTGGTAGACGGCGAGCACCACCGTCGGGTCCTTGCCGAAGAAGGCGGAGGAGGAATATTGCAATGCGCCGAGCTCGATGCGCGCGACGTCGCGCAAGCGCACCAGCGAGCCGTTCGCCGGGTCGGCGCGCACGACGATTTCGCCGAATTCCTTCGGGTCGCTCAGGCGGCCGACGGCGTTGACCTGCATCTCGAAAGCGGTGCCGGCAGGCGCCGGCGACTGGCCGATCTTGCCGGCCGCCACCTGCACGTTCTGTTCGGCGATCGCGTTCTGCACGTCGACGGCGGTGATGCCGAGATTGGCCAGCTTGTCGGGATCGAGCCAGACGCGCATCGAATAGCGCCGCTCGCCGAAGATCTGCACGTCGCCGACGCCGGGCAGGCGCTTCAGCGGATCGACCACCTGCAGATAAGCGAGGTTGCTCAGCGCCACCGGATCGACCGAGCCGTCCGGCGAGGTGAGGTCGACGATGAGCACGAAATTGGGGTTCTGCTTCTTAATCGTCACGCCGCTTTGATTGACGATCGCCGGCAGCGAGGATGCGGCCTGCGAGACGCGGTTCTGGACGTCGACGGCGGCGGTGCTCAGCGGATAGCCGACATCGAAGGTGATGGTGATGGTCGAGGAGCCGTCGTTCGAGCTCGTCGACGACATGTAGGTCATGCCCTGCACGCCGTTGATCTGCTGCTCGAGCGGCGTGGTCACGGTGTCGGCCACGACCTGCGCGCTGGCGCCAGGATAGTGGGCGCTGACCACCACCTGCGGCGGCGTGATGTCGGGGAACTGCGAGACCGGCAGCAGGAAATACGCGATCGCACCGGCGAGCATCATGATGATGGCGATCGCCGATGCGAAGATCGGGCGCTGGACGAAGAAGTTCACCATGACACGCAGGCCTCGTTGAATGCTTTTGCTTCGCCAAACGCGTTGGCGATCCTGGACAGCTGCCGGCTGCGCGCCGCGCCTGAATCTTCCAGGAAACGCGGCGCCGCCTTGCGGTCCGGCGCCTGCGTGGCCGCCTTCGAACGCAGCATCGCCTCGAAGCTGCGCGGATCGACCCGGTCCGCCATCATCACCAGCCGGATCATCGGATCCCGGATGGCCTCGTCGATCGTCAGGTCTTTGCGCTTCTGCATAGGAGCGGCTCCTTGCTTGCGGTCCGCATCCAAATGATCGCGAACCGTTTTCTCGTCTTCACCGGCCGAAGCCGCATGACAGGCAGGTTTCTGGCCCTATCTCACTCTGGCAGGACCGATCGGCGGGTCTTGTCGTTGACGCGGAGAGACATAGGTGTTACCAGTAAGTAACATTCTGGAAGTTACAGACCGGTAACACCCTAGTCAAGAGGTGGCCGAGGGTTTTTTGGAAACGAAAGGAGATCATGATGGCAGACGGCGTCGTGGAGCGCTCTCGCCCCCGGGATCGGATCCTGGAGACGGCGCAGGACATGTTCCACAAGCACGGCATCAAGGGTGTTGGCGTCGACGCCATCACCGAGGCAGCCGGCACCAACAAGATGACGCTCTACCGTCACTTCGAATCCAAGGACGACCTGATCATCGAATGCCTGCGCGCCACGGCGGCCAAGGCCGCCGCGATATGGGACGCATTCGAGGCCGAGCACCCGGGCGACAAGCTGGCGCAGCTGCACGCCTGGGTCCGCAAGGTCTCCGAGATGCTCACTGCCGACAGCCGCGGCTGCGACATGGCCAATGCCGCCGTCGAGCTCAGCGAGACCGATCATCCGGCCAGGCGCGTCATCAAGGAGCTGAAGGAAGCCCAGCGCGAACGCCTGGTCAGCCTTTGCCGCGATGCCGGCGTCGGCCAGGCCGAGCTGCTTGCCGATACGCTGTCGCTGCTGCTCGAAGGCGCGCGCGTCTCGATGCAGAGCGTCGGCGCCGAGGGTCCGAGCGCGCAGTTCGTGCGCATGGCGGAAGGGCTGATCGCGTCCTTCAGAGCGCGCTGACGGCGGCGCCCGTCTCCAGACCGCAACGGCAGGAACAAAAAAAGCCCGCTGCCGGGAGGAGGAGGCAGCGGGCTCGATTTCGAATGCGGCACGGGAGGAGGTGTACCGCATTCACCGTCGGCATCACATCTGGGAGGAGGAGACGGCCGACACCCGGATATCTACTGATTGCTTAACGATTCGGCAACCATGAAACTTGCATAGCTGATGTGCAGAATTGCCGCACCGTTTGCCAATCATCCGACAAATCTGGATAAAGCAGCCTTGTTGCGGCGCGCTAACCTATTGAACCGGAACGTTTTCCTTGAAGATCAATCGCGGCCCAGTTTGGGCGAGGTAAGGTAGTCGAGCGAGGCTCAGCCGCGGCCCGTTCTGCCTGCGTTCCGCGCGCCGGCCGCGCTAGATCCTGCCCAGCCAGTCGACCAGTACGACGAAGCCGCCCAAGCGTTTGGCGACGTTGCGCAGGGAGATCAGCGGCGAATCGGACATGTCGGCGGCCCCCCGACCGCGCCGCGATCTTGGAACGGATCGCGCCGGCAGTCACCGGGCCCCAACATAAAATTGTGTTGATGATGGCCGGTTCTTGCAGGGTTGTCAGATCAGGCCGGCCCTGGCGAGGTCGCGCATCAGGTGGCTGGCGCCATAGGTCCAGTGCGGGCAATCCGGTGACAGGCGCACCCGGTTGACCAGCGCGCCGAGCTTCTCCGACGAGATGGTGACGATGTCGCCGACCTTGTGGGTGAAGCCCTTGCCCTTCTCGCCGCGATCCTTCGACGGTACGAACATGGTGCCGAGATAGAGCGCCAGCCCGTCCGGATACTGGTGATGCGGCCCCATCGCTGCCTTGACCAGCTCCTCCGGCGAGCGGCTGATCTCGGCCATCGAGCTTGCGCCCTCCAGCGCGAACCCGTCCTCGCCCTCGACGCTGAGCCGCACCGTGGCGCGCTTCACGTCGGCGATGGAAAAGGTCTCGTCGAACAGCCGGATGAAGGGACCGAGCGCTGCGGACGCGTTGTTGTCCTTGGCCTTGCCCAGCAGCAGCGCCGAGCGCCCCTCGACGTCGCGCAGATTGACGTCGTTACCGAGCGTGGCGCCGACAATGCGGCCGGTGCTGTCGGCGATCATGGCGATCTCCGGCTCCGGATTGTTCCAGGTGGAGACCGGGTGCAGGCCGACATCGGCGCCGAAGCCGACAGATGCCATCGGCTGGCATTTGGTGAAGATTTCGGCGTCCGGACCAATGCCCACCTCCAGATATTGCGACCAGGCGCCGCGCGAAATCAGCTTGGCCTTGATCTCCATCGCTTCCGGCGAGCCGGGCTTCAGCTTCGACAGATCGTGGCCGATCAGGCCGGCGATGTCGGCGCGGATGGCATCGGCCTTCTCCGCCGAGCCGCGCGCCTGTTCTTCGATGACGCGCTCGAGCAGGCTGACGACGAAGGTGACGCCGGAAGCCTTCACCGCCTGCAGGTCGGCGGGGGAGAGCAGGAACGGCTTCTTCGCGTCGCGCTCTGCCTCGAAACTGTTGGCGGCGATGTCTTCAAGCGCGCCGATCGGCTTGCCCTTGGCGGAGCGGACATAGCCGGCCGGGTCCGGCAACTCGCAGAGGTCGCGCACGGTTGGAGCGGCGCTCGACGTGATGTCGAAGACCGTGCCGTCGCGCACCGCGACCACCAGCGGATGGGCCGCCTCGCTGGTTCTCGCTCGCCCGATGAAAATTCCGTCGGCGGGCAGGCGGGTCGGGTCGGTCATGGCATCGGTCCTTTCGTTGGCGGCGGGCACTTTCCCCGGATTTTGTCCAGACGTCCATCCCGCCGATGGGATCATTTGGTGGGCCATGGGCGCGCTGTCCGCAGCCACGGGCCGGCTGGCAC
>NZ_RZOF01000371.1:0-6027 GCF_003998955.1 Mesorhizobium sp. M4B.F.Ca.ET.017.02.2.1
GGCCGGCACTTATGATGCAAACGAAGCGTCGCGTGCTAGGTTCCGACCCGCCAACCGAACCAGCGCCAAAAGGGGAAACCATGAAGCGGCCACTCGAACCGTCGGCGGAGGCTCGCGGGCGCGTCGTCGGCATCACCGACGGCGTCTTTGCCATCGCGCTGACCTTGATCGTTCTCGAGATCAGGGTGCCGCCGCACGAAGCGGTCCATTCCGAGGGCGAGTTGCTGGCGGCGATCACGGCACTCGCCCCGCGCTTCCTGACCTATGCGCTGAGCTTCCTGACCCTGACCATCTTCTGGTTCGGCCAGCAAGCGCAGCATGGCCTGATCGCAAGATCGGACCGGCGGCTGGCAACGCTCAATCTCTGCTTTCTGGCCTTCATCGCGCTGCTGCCGTTCTCCACCGACCTGCTGGCCGATTTCCTCGAATTCCGGGTCGCGGTGCTCGTCTACTGGCTGAATCTTCTGATGCTTGGCGTGACGCTTTTCGCCAGCTGGTGGTACGCCGACAAGAACGAGATGCTGGCCGGCGACGTCGACGCCGAAACGAGGCGCACTGTCTACCAGCGCATCATCAAGGCGCAGATCCTGTGGGCGGTCGGCGCGGCACTTTGCCTGTTCAGCCCGCTGCTCAGTATCGCGTTCATCCTGCTGGCGCAGCTGGTCTATGCCGCCGCGCCGCGCGCCTCACTGCTGCGTAAATTCATCGGTTGAGGTCCCGCCGACATCGATGATCGTGGGTCCGCCGACGAACTCCACGGTGACGCCCGGCGATACCAGCTTGGCGAGTTCCCGTGCATCCCAGTTGGTCAGGCGCACGCAGCCATGGCTTTCGGTCTTGCCGATCTTGGACGGGTCGGGCGTGCCGTGGATGCCGTAGGTCGGCTTGTCCAGCGCAATCCACACCGAGCCGACAGGCCCGTTCGGCCCCGGCGGAATGGTCAGGATCTTGTCGTTCTGGCCCTGCTTGAAATTGATGCTCGGGTTGTAGGTGTAGTTCGGGTCGAGCGCGATACGCGACACGGTGTGAATGCCCGACGGCGATGGCGTGTCGGACGAGCCGATGGTGGCCGGATAGGCGGCGACCAGCTTGCCCGCAGCATCATAGGCGAAGACTTCCTTCTTGCCCTTGTCGGCCACGATACGGGCGACCGGCGTCGACACCAGCCTGCCGAAATTGGCAACCTTGATGATCGTGCCGGGGCGGTTGAAATCGAGGCCCTGATTGATCGACTTCAGATAGTTCTCGTCCATATGGAAACGCTCGGCCAGCGCTTCGGTGACGGAGGTGTAGCCCATGCGGTCGAGCTGCGCCTTCTGGCTGTAGTCTTCCGGGATCGACGCGACGTAGGGGCCGGCCGCGTCCTCGGGCGTGATCGTGTAGGAGGCGAACGCATCGCCGCCCGACTGCGCCAGCGCCGACTGAATGCCCACGGCGTCGGTCGAGCGCAGATTGCTGCCGGTGATCTCGTTGTAGGCGGCCAGCGCCTTGTCGACGTTGGAGCCGAATCGCCCGTCGATCACGCCCGGCGACGCGCCGGCGCGATCGAGCAGCACCTGCAGCGCCGCCACATCCTGGCGCGCGCCGAGCGACAGCGACGGGTCGACCGTGGCCTTGCCGCCGGTGTCCGGCGGCAGGGAAGCCTGCGTATCCTGATCCGGCTGCGCGGGGTTGATCGACGCCTCGTTCAGCGGTTGGCGCTTGACGGTATTCGGCTTCGGCGCCTCCGGGTAGGTGGCGGTGTTGCCTTCATCGTCCGGCACCGGGGGAAAGGCATCCACGGAATTGTCGCCATAGGGATCGTATTCGTCGGCCGGCGGCGGAATCACCCTGCCTTCCTCGTCCAGCTGCCTGCGGCGGAAGCGGGCCATGTCTTCGGGATCGTCGAGATAGTAGCGGTCGTCATCCTCGACCGGCGCGCGGCCGAGCTCCTGCATCCGCAGCTGCCGGCGCAGCGCCCTGCGATCGAGCCTGGTGCCCGGCGGCTGGATAGCGATGACCTTGCCGGTATCGGCATCGACTATGACGCGGTTTCCCCGGGCGTCGTAATAGACGTCGATGTTGCCGTCCTGGGCGAGAAGGATGCCGCCGGGAGCGCGGGCCTCCCTTTCCGCGCCGTCGCCACTCGGCGCCGCGAACGCGCCGGAAGACACCAATCCGGCGACAACAGCCGAAAGGCAGACGATCGTGCGCAACATTGTGGCCAACTCTCCGGTCCGTAATTGCCGCCGCGCGGCATGTCCCTTTGTGGCGAGCCCTTCGCCAGCAAACCATTTACCGAGCTTAAGGTTCCAACATGAACCGGGCATGAAGATGGCGGACTGCCGGCTGCTACAGCCCCAATTCCCTGCGTGTCTGTCTCGTCAGCTTGAGGACGACCAGGCGGTGGCTTTCGCCGAGATAGTCCTTCAGCGCCGCATCATCCATGCTCTGGCTTGTCTGGCGCTGGATCCATTTCATGCCGCGCGAGGCAAGATAGGGCGCGGGCCTGCAGCCTGGCTGCTCCTTCAGCACGTCATAGGCGATGTCGGAACATTTGAAGGTGACGAAGAGCTGTTCGCCCCCGTTCCAGCCACCAATGGCAAACACCTTGCCGCCGACCTTCCAGACGTGAGCGCCGCCCCACTGGACGACATGGGTCGCCCGGGGCAGCGAGGCGCAGAAGCTGTTGTAGTCATCTAGCGTCATGCGGGCCCCGCCATTTCAAACAAGAAGAACGGCGAAGCCCATTCAGGCTCCGCCGTTCCGGTAAGGCAAGGCGGTTCAGGCCGCCGCCTCGGTCGCCACGACCGTCGGCTTCGAGCGGAAGTTCAGCCGGTCGGAACCTGCGGTGACCTTGACTGTCGAGCCGTCGAGGATCTCGCCGAGCAGGATCTTCTCCGCCAGCGGATCCTGCAGCTCTTTCTGCATCACCCGCTTCAGCGGCCGCGCGCCATAGGCCGGATCGTAGCCCTTGGCCGCCAGCCACTCGATCGCGTCATGATCCAGCGACAGCGTGATCTTGCGGTCGGCGAGCAGGTTCTCCAGCCGCTTGAGCTGGATCTCGACGATGCGGTCCATGTCCTGCCGGCGCAGCCGGTGGAACAGGATCACCTCGTCGACGCGGTTGAGGAACTCCGGCCGGAACGAGGTCCTCACCACGCTCATCACCTCGTCGCGCACGGCATCGACATCCTGGTCCTCGCCGAGGCCGACGAGATATTCGGCGCCGAGGTTCGAGGTCATGATGATCAGCGTGTTGCGGAAGTCGACCGTGCGGCCCTGGCCATCGGTCAGCCGGCCGTCGTCGAGCACCTGCAGCAGCACGTTGAAGACATCCGGATGCGCCTTCTCGATCTCGTCGAACAGCACGACCTGGTAGGGCCGCCGCCGCACCGCTTCGGTCAGCGTGCCGCCTTCCTCATAGCCGACATAGCCGGGAGGCGCGCCGATCAGCCGGGCGACCGAATGCTTCTCCATGAACTCCGACATGTCGATGCGCACCAAAGCGTTTTCGTTGTCGAACAGGAAATTGGCGAGCGCCTTGGTGAGCTCGGTCTTGCCGACGCCGGTCGGGCCGAGGAACATGAACGAGCCTATCGGCCGGTTCGGATCCTGAAGTCCGGCGCGGGCGCGGCGCACCGCCTTGGAGACGGCCTGCACCGCCTCGCCCTGACCGACGACCCGCTTGCCGATCTCGTCTTCCATGCGCAACAGCTTGTCGCGCTCGCCTTCCAGCATCTTGTCGACCGGAATGCCGGTCCAGCGCGACACGATATGGGCGACGTGGTCGGGCGTGACCACTTCCTCGACCATGCCGGCCTTGCCGTCCTGCGTCTCGGCCTCCTTCAGCTTCTTCTCCAGCTCCGGGATCTTGCCATAGGCAAGCTCGCCAGCGCGCTGGAACTCGCCCTTGCGCTGGGCGATGGCCAGGTCGTTGCGCGCCTCGTCAAGCTGCTTCTTGAGGTCGGCGGCGAGCCCGAGCTTCTGCTTCTCGGCCTGCCATTTCGAGGTGAGCTCGGTGGACTCCTCCTCCAGCCCGGCAAGCTCCTTTTCCAGCCTGGCGAGCCGGTCCTTCGAGGCATCGTCCTTCTCGACCTTGAGCGCCTCGCGTTCGATCTTGAGCTGCATGATGCGGCGGTCGATCTCGTCCAGCGCCTCCGGCTTCGAATCGACCTGCATCCGCAGCCGCGAGGCGGCCTCGTCGACAAGGTCGATTGCCTTGTCCGGCAGGAAGCGGTCGGCGATATAGCGGTTCGACAGCGTCGCCGCCGAAACCAGCGCCGAATCGGAGATGCGCACCTTGTGGTGCTGCTCGTACTTCTCCTTCAGTCCGCGCAGGATCGAGACCGTGTCCTCCACCGTCGGCTCGTTGACGAACACCGGCTGGAATCGGCGGGCCAGCGCCGGGTCCTTCTCGACATGCTTGCGGTACTCGTCGAGCGTGGTCGCGCCGACGCAGTGCAGTTCGCCGCGCGCCAGCGCCGGCTTCAGAAGGTTGGACGCATCCATGGCGCCGTCCGCCTTGCCGGCGCCGACCAGCGTGTGCATCTCGTCGATGAACAGGATGATGCCGCCGGCGGCGGCCGTGACCTCGTTGAGCACGGCTTTCAGCCGCTCCTCGAACTCGCCGCGATATTTGGCGCCGGCGATCAGCGCACCCATGTCGAGCGCCATCAGCTGCTTGTCCTTCAGCGATTCCGGCACGTCGCCATTGACGATGCGCAGCGCCAGGCCCTCGGCGATCGCTGTCTTGCCGACGCCCGGCTCGCCGATCAGCACCGGATTGTTCTTGGTGCGGCGCGACAGCACCTGGATGGTGCGGCGAATCTCGTCGTCGCGGCCGATGACCGGATCGAGCTTGCCGGCGCGAGCGTCGGCCGTCAGATCCCGCGCGTACTTCTTCAGCGCATCATAGCCCTGCTCGGCGCTCGCCGAATCGGCGGTGCGGCCCTTGCGGACATCGTTGATGACCTGGTTCAGCGCCTGCGCGGTGACGCCGGCCTTGGACAGGATGTCGGCGGTCTTGGCCGACTTCTCCATGGCGAGCGCCTGCAGCAGCCGTTCGACGGTGACGAAACTGTCGCCCGCCTTCTTGGCCAGGTCCTCGGCGGTCGAGAACACCTTGGCCAGAGGCTGCGCCAGGTAAAGCTGGCCGTTGCCGCCTTCCACCCTGGGCATCGCCTCGAGCGCCGCCTCGACGCCGAGCTTGACGTCGCGGGCATTGCCGCCGGCACGCTCGATCAGCGACGCGGCCAGGCCCTCGTCGTCATCGACGAGCACCTTCAGCATATGTTCGGGCGTGAATTGCTGGTGGTTGCGCGAGAGCGCCATGGTCTGGGCGGACTGGATGAAGCCGCGCACGCGCTCCGAGTATTTTTCAAGGTTCATATCTGTCTCCTTCCATCACCGGCCCGCTTTGCGGCACCGGATCAGATTGCGGTGACGGACCCGCTCATTCGAGCCGGATCCTGTTCACGCGAGATATGGTGAAGGGGCACAGGGCTCTCAAGGCGTCCAGGCGGCGCGGGATGCATATTATTCCAGCGCCGCGCAAAACGAAAACGGCGGAGATTTCTCTCCGCCGCTTGATGACCTGAAAACCGGACCCGATCAGTTGTTGACGTCGGCAGCAACCGGATCGCTGGAGGCGCCGTCGGCCGGCGCCGGATTGTCCTCGGCCGGTGCGGCATTGCCTTCGACAGGGGCGGCATTCACCGGTTCGGCACCGGCATTGTCGCTGCCGGTTTCCACCTGGCTATCGGCCTGGTCGGCACCGGTTTCGTCGGCATTGCCGCGTGCACGGCGCGGACGGCGCTGGCGGCGCGAGCCGCCATTGTCGGAGGCCGCTTCGTTGCGCTCTGCCTGGGCAGCGAGAGCCGCCGGCGAAAAACTGTCGAACAAAGGCGCCTGCTCGGCCGCGACGGCCGGCTCCGCCGGGGAGGCGCTTTCCGGCTGCGCCGGCGCCTCGTTGCGGCGGTTCTGGTCGAAGCGCTGGCCGCCATTTTCGCCGCGCTGGTTATAATCACCGCGCTGGCCGTTCTGGCC
>NZ_RZOF01000372.1:0-6021 GCF_003998955.1 Mesorhizobium sp. M4B.F.Ca.ET.017.02.2.1
GCCAATGCCAACCGCGGGTCGTCGACGGAAAAGACCGGAACGGATAGGCCGGAAATGGCGCTTCCCTTGCCCGCCACGATGGCCAGAGCACCGCGCTTTGCGGCATCAGCGGCGTAGGCAGCGCCGTCGGCCTTGCTGCCGGCGAGCGCGAAAAAGACGACGCCGGTCTTGGCCGTGCGGGAATCCGAGGAAATCCCGGTGACCTCCAGGTCGGGGGAAGCTGTTCCCTCGACAGGCAGGATACCGGCTAGTTCTTTCAGCTGCATCGGGTCCCGTTCATAGCAACAAAATAGCGCGCAGTTGCCGGCGCGCCCCAAGAATCACTGATAGGAAACCAGCGTTGCACCATTTTCATGGCTGAAATCTGGCTTCACGCCAAGCATGGCAGCCGAACGGCGGATAATGTTTCCCGCTATGACGCCCGCATTCGAGGCCGCGGTCGCTCCCATGCCGGGCTTTTCCGGCTTCGGCTCGTCAGCGATCGTCAGCACGATGTATTGCGGATCGTCCATCGGGAAGGCGGCCACGAACGCGTTGAAATTCTTCTCCTTGGAGTAGCGGCCGTTGACGACCTTCTCTGCCGTGCCGGTCTTGCCGCCGACGCGGTAGCCCGGCACCCTGGCGCTCTTGCCCGAGCCCTTCTCGGCATTGAGCGCATAGAGATAGCGCATGCCTTCGACGGTCTTTTCGCTGACCACCTTCTTTGCAACTTCCATCGCCTGCTGCGCCGTGCGCGGCAGGAAGGTCGGTTCGATCAGGAAGCCGCCATTCATCAGCGCGGCGCAGCCCACCGCCGTCTGCAGCGGCGTCGTCGACACGCCGTGACCGAAGGCGATGGTGATCGAATTGACCTGCTTCCACACTTTGGGCTCGGTCGGCCGCGCCACTTCCGGCAATTCCGTCTGCATCTTCTCGAGCACGCCCAGGCGATGCAGGAATTCGCGGTGTCCCTCGATGCCGACCGCCTCGGCCTCCTTGGCCGAGCCGATGTTGGAGGAATAGATGAACACCTCCGGCACCGACAGCACGCGGCCCTTGCTGTGGAAGTCGTGGATCGTCTGGCGGCCGATCCTGATCGGGCGCGTAGCGTCGAACCGGCTTTCCAGCGTCACCTTGCCGGAATCCAGCGCCATGGCGGTGGTGAAGCTCTTGAAGGTCGAGCCCATCTCATAGAGGCCGGCCGACATGCGGTTCAGCCGGTCCTTGTCCTGGGCATTGTAGGGATTGTTGGGATCGAAATCCGGCACCGAGGCCATCGCCATCACTTCGCCGGTCTTGACGTTGAGGACGACGGCGCCCGCCGCAATCGCATGGAACCGCTCCATGCCGTTGGCCACCTCGTCGCGCACGACGTTCTGGACGCGTAGGTCGATCGACAGTTGCACCGGCTTCAGGTCCCTGGCCACGGCCAGGCCCGACGCCTGCAGGTCGGTCAAACCCTGGTCGTCGATATATTTCTCCATGCCGGAGATGCCCTGATTGTCGATGTTGGTGAGACCGACGATGTAGGACGAGGTTTCGCCGCTCGGGTAGAAGCGGCGCTTCTCGGTGCGGAAACCGAAGCCGGGGATGCCGAGCTGCATGATGTCGGACTGCTGCTTCGGCGTCAGCTGCCGCTGCAGCCAGACGAAGCCGGCGCCGCTCTTCAGCTTGTGGTAGGTCTGCTCATAGTCGATCTCAGGCAGCACGGTCGACAGCTTCTCGATCGCCTCATCCGCGTCGACGATGCGGCGCGGTTCGGCAAACAGCGAGGCCGTCTTGATGTCGGTCGCCAGCACCTCGCCATTGCGGTCGACGATGTCGGGCCGCGAGGCCGTGACACGGTTCTGCGGCCCGCCCGACATGTCAGGGCTCTGGAAGCCGAGATAGACCAACCTGCCGGCGATGGCCGAATAGATGCCGAAGAACACCGCCATCGTCATCACGATGCGCGTCCTGGCCCTGCCGCCGGTCGCCTTGCGGGCGCCCTCGACGACGATCGAGCCGTCGTCGCCCTGCTTCTTGCGGCGCTTCAGCAGACTTCCGAGCGTCGAGAATTTGGCGATCATTGCACGATGCCTCCGGTCACCACCGGGTCCTTGGCCCCCTTGGGCCCATTGTCGGAATTGTCGGCCATGCCGCCCAGCCGCTGCGACGAGAGGTCCTCGATGGTGACCGGCTTTGCCGGCAGATCGTCGAGATTGACGATCTGGCGCGCATTGACCGGCTCCAGCCCGAGCTGCGACTTGTAGATTTCGGCGAGCTTCTGCAGGCGCGAAGGCTGCGTGAGCAGGCTCCAGTCGGCCTTGAGCAGGTCGATCGTGTCCTCCTCGTAGCGGATCTGCGCCTCGATCTTCTGCACCGAAGCCAATTGCTCCTCAGCCTCGCGCTTGGTCTTGTAGGTCAAGGCCGCCGCCGAAACCATGACGGCGATCAGGACTATGTCGCTGGTACGAAACACGTGCTTACCTCTCCCCCGGCCGCTCGACGGCGGGAAGCTTTGGAAGGCCGAAAATCGAAAAATCGCCAGCGCGCGCCGGCGCCTCGCTGCGGATCGCCGCGCGCAGCCTGGCCGAACGCGCCCTCGGATTGGCGGCGATTTCAGCCTCGCCCGGCGTCACACCGCCTCCCGCCTTCCTGAACGTCGCCGGGCGCACCTGCGCCTCGGGCATATGGCGCGAGCCGCTCGCGGCCTCGGCCCGATCGGCGATGAAACGCTTGACGATGCGGTCCTCCAGGGAATGGAAGGTCACCACGGCGAGCCGGCCGCCCGGCTTCAGCGCGCGCTCGGCCGCGAACAGCGCCTTGGCCAGTTCGCCTAGCTCGTCATTGACGAAGATGCGCAACGCCTGGAAGACGCGGGTCGCCGGATGGATCTTGTCCTTCGGCGCGCGGCCGATATGCGTCTCGATCGCGTCGGCCAGATCGAGCGTGCGCTCGAATGGCCGCTTCTCGCGCCGGCTCTCGATCATGCGGGCGATGCGGCCGGCATGGCGCTCCTCGCCGAGGAAGCCGAAGATGCGGGCAAGGTCGCCCGCCTTGAAGCTGTTGACGACATCGGCGGCGCTGAGGCCCGCCTGCGCCATGCGCATGTCGAGCGGTCCGTCGGCGCGAAACGAGAAGCCGCGCTCGGCCTGGTCGAGCTGCATGGAGGAGACGCCGATGTCGAGCACCACGCCGTCGGCGCTTTCGACATGCTCGTCGAGCATCGAAAACGGCGCCTGGACAAGAGTCAGGCTGCCGCCTGATTGCTGTTCCAGCGAGCGCCCAGCGGCGATGGCATCGGGATCGCGGTCGATGGCCACGACCGAGGCACCGCTTGCCAGGATGGCCCTGGTATAGCCGCCGGCGCCGAAGGTGCCGTCGACGATCAGATCGCCGGCCTTGGGCGACAGCGCCTCCAGCACTTCGGCAAGAAGGACCGGAATGTGGCGGGCCGGTCCGCCGACGGCGTTGATATCCTCGCCGTGGCCAGCCATCATTCCGGTCGCTCCCCAGGCTTCGTCCCCTGCCGAAGCTGCAACAGCCGGGCGCGCGCCTGCGCCCCATAGGCGGCAAGCCGTCCCGGCTCCCAGATCTGGAAGAAATTGCCGCGGCCGACAAACGCCGCTTCCGCCGAAATGCCGGTGTGCTCGCGAATGAAATCGGTCATCGTGATGCGCCCGTCCTGATCGAGCTTCAGGAACGTACCATCGCCATGGCAGAAGAACGACATGTCGTCCGCCGCCTGCAGGAAGGGATCCTCCTGCGCGATGCGCTGCTCGTAGCGGTCGAGCAGGTCGAGACCGCCGACATCCATCGCCGGAAGATCCAGGCAGCGCAGCGCATAGAACTCCGAATAGCCCCGCTTCTGAACGACGGCGCGGAAATGCGCCGGAACGGAGACCCGTCCCTTCGCATCGATCCTGCTCACCGTGTTCGACAGAAACCGGTCCATCACGCGCCACAGCCGCTTCCGCCGCCGCACCCCTTTCCATCATCCCGTCCGCGCCGCCGCCGCGCGTCCCTTGCCGAAATTCCGCTTCGTTCAACGAGGCGAAAGCTCGCAAACGCGCAGCCCCAGCGGCTGCCCGATTGGCGTACGCTTCACCCAGACACGGAACGAAGGCTTTGGTATCGGAATGGGATATCATGGGGTACTATGGGCGTCAACGGGAACGAGCTTCACAAACGCGCTCGCCACAACCAGAAAGAGCAGCCTGACGGCACGTCTGATCTTTATCCTCTATTAAGCCTAACGAAGCGTTTAGAGGGCTGTGGCCCAAGGGACGCGGCTTGCTGCGGGCCGCGCCCACGCATAGCGTCGCGCCAATGCTCCGCTGCCTTTGGCAGCCAACAGGAGGTGAATGGTCGATGTCCGAAACGGCGAAGTCACGTGCCGCCGCCCTTGCCCACTTGCGCAGCCGCGATTTCGCCAAGGGCGATCCGATCCCCTTGCCGCTGACCATGGCCTCGATCTTCCACACACCTGGCGAAGAAGCGGGCTTCGACCAGTATGGCCGCTACGACAATCCGACCTGGCGCGCCGTCGAACACGCGCTCGGTCATCTGGAAGACGCGCATTGCCTCGCCTTCCCGTCGGGGATGGGCGCGATCTCGTCGGTGTTGTTCGCGCTGCTGAAATCCGGCGATCGCGTCCTTCTGCCTGCCGACGGCTATCACGCCACGCGCGCGCTGGCGGAACGCTTCCTGAAGCCGTTCGGCGTCGCCTGCGACACCAGGCCGACCCCAACCTTCCTCGACGGCGGGTTCGACGGCTACCGGTTGGTCTTCGCCGAAAGCCCGTCGAACCCGCGGCTCGACATTTGCGACATCGCCGCCGTCGCCAACGCTGTCCATGCGCAAGGCGCGCTCCTCGTCGTCGACAACACGACGATGACGCCCTACGGCCAGCGCCCGCTCGACCTCGGTGCCGATATCGTCGTCTCCGCCGACACCAAGGCGGTGAACGGCCACTCCGACGTGCTGTTCGGCCACGTCGCGAGCCGCAATACGGACATCGTCGCCAAAGTGAGGGACTGGCGCGAGATGGCCGGCGGCATTCCCGGACCGTTCGAAGCCTGGCTCGTGCATCGCGGGCTCGAAACGCTGGAGGTGCGCTTCGACCGCATGTGCTCTTCAGCGGAAAAGATCGCGAAGCGACTCAAAAATCACCATGCGGTGGGCGCCCTGCGCTTTCCAGGCCTGGACGGCGATCCCTCGCACAATCTGGCGCGGGCGCAGATGGAGCGCTTCGGCTTCCTCATCTCCTTTGAACTCGCTTCGGAGCAGAAGGCCGAGGATTTCATCGACAACTGCGCGCTGATGCAGTCGGCAACCTCTTTCGGCGGCGTTCACACCTCGGCCGAACGGCGCTCCAAAAGAGGCGACGCCGTGCCGTCCGGCTTCGTGCGCCTGTCCATTGGCTGCGAGCCGGTGGAAGAGCTTTGGCAAGCGATCGAGGCATCGCTCGACAGACTTGATGGTTGAATCAGTGCGTGCGCCGGAAGGCGCAACCCACTGATCTCAAGGGATTTCACGGCGAAAGAAATTGCCAGCTGGCCTGTAAGCCGGGTTCTGTATGGCCCCCGCGCCTTGCGGCACGGGAACGTGGCGGCCATTCATCTTGGGCGCATGTTGCCATGCGCCTCACGCAACCTACC
Source organism: Mesorhizobium sp. M4B.F.Ca.ET.017.02.2.1 (assembly GCF_003998955.1). Taxonomy (NCBI): domain Bacteria; kingdom Pseudomonadati; phylum Pseudomonadota; class Alphaproteobacteria; order Hyphomicrobiales; family Phyllobacteriaceae; genus Mesorhizobium; species Mesorhizobium sp. M4B.F.Ca.ET.017.02.2.1. The sequence continues at coordinate 5,622 of NZ_RZOF01000372.1, forward strand.
CGGGCGGTGGGCCGGAAACAGCCCTCGAGGTTTCCCTCGCACCGCCCCTATTCGGTCTTGCTCCCGGTGGGGTTTACCTTGCCGCTCCTGTTGCCAGTCGCGCGGTGGGCTCTTACCCCACCCTTTCACCCTTGCCCCGGATCCGGCAGAGCCGAACGCCGTGGCGGTTTGCTTTCTGTGGCACTTTCCCTGGGGTCGCCCCCGCCGGCCATTAACCGGCACCGTGTCTCCATGGAGCCCGGACTTTCCTCACCCGCAGCCTTTCGGCTTCGCGGGTGCGGCCGCCCGGCCAGCTGGCACGGCGTATAAAGGGGTTCGCGCTTGAAAACGCAAACGAAAAAGCAGACTTATGCCAGCTTCGTCAGACCGGAGAGCCGAGCGCGGCCATCTGCACCTTGAC
>NZ_RZOF01000373.1:0-5928 GCF_003998955.1 Mesorhizobium sp. M4B.F.Ca.ET.017.02.2.1
CCGCGAGACGGAGGCCCAGGCTGGCTCGATGCCGAGCCGCGTCGTCGCCGGGCCGGACAGGCCTTGCCCGAGAACGGTTCCCGCCTCGTCCTCGATGCGGGCCCGGCAGCCGGTGCCGCCGCCGTCGACGCCGAGGAAGAAATGCGGCGAGCCCGCGTCGGCGCTCATCTGCTGATCCGCTCGATCTCGGCGCCGCAGAGACGCAGCTTGCGGTCGAGCTGCTCATAGCCGCGGTCGAGATGGTAGACGCGGTTGATGATCGTCTCGCCTTTCGACACCAGCGCCGCCAGCACCAGGGAGACCGAGGCGCGCAGATCCGTCGCCATCACCTGGGCGCCTCGCAGCTTTTCGCCGCCGCGCACCAGCGCCGTCGTGCCCTGCAGCTTGATGTTGGCGCCGAGCCGCGTCAGCTCCGGCACGTGCATGAAACGGTTCTCGAAGATCGTCTCGCGCAACAGCGAGGCGCCGTCGGCACAGCACATCAGCGCCATGAACTGCGCCTGCAGGTCGGTCGGAAATCCCGGATAGGGCTCGGTGGTGACGTCGACCGCCTTGAGCGGTCCGTCGCGCGACACGATCAGCCCACGATCGCCTGGCCAGATTTTCACCCCGGCGGCCTCCAGCAATTGCACCACCGATGCCATGTGCTCCAACCTGGCATGGGTGAGCTCAAGCTGGCCGCCGGTGATGGCCGCCGCGACCGCATAGGTGCCAGCCTCGATGCGATCGGGGATGATGTCATGCGTGGCGGCGCGCCAGCTGGTGCCGCCCTCGATCAGGATGCGGTGCGTGCCGGCGCCCTCGATGCGCGCGCCCATGGCGTTGAGGCAGGAGGCAAGGTCCGCCACTTCCGGCTCGCGCGCCGCGTTGAGGATCTCCGTCTCGCCCTTGGCCGTCGTCGCCGCCATCATCGCCGTTTCGGTCGCGCCGACCGAGGGCGAGCTGAGTACGATGCGCGCGCCCGCGAGGCCCTTCGGCGCCGAGGCGACGATCGATCCGCCTTCGATGCCGATTGCGGCGCCGAGCGCGGCGAGCGCCGCGACATGCATGTCGACCGGCCGGGCACCGATGGCGCAGCCGCCCGGCAGCGACACCCTGGCATGGCCGAAGCGGGCAAGCAGCGGCCCCAGCACCAGCACGGTGGCGCGCATTTTTCTGACCGTATCATAGGACGTTTCCGCGGAAACGGCGGCACTGGCGTCTATCGTCGCCGCGTGCGCGGACCTGGTGACCACGGCGCCGTGCAGGCCGACGACGCCCAGCATGTTCTCGACGTCGGTGACGGAAGGCAGGTTGGTCAGCTGCAGCGGATAGGGGCTGAGCAGTGCCGCCGCGATCTGCGGCAGCGCCGCGTTCTTGGCGCCCGAGATCGTCACCGCGCCTTCAAGCCGCTTTCCGCCGATGATCCGCAATTTGTCCATGCCGACTCCCGGTTCGATCCGCTTCCATTGACACTCGATCGACCATTCTTGGCTGTCAATTGAAATTGGAATAAATTATTCCATGTTTTGGCATGCCGGCCGCGATGGGCGGCTGGTGACCAGCGCAAGGGAACTCGATGTCCGTCCTGAAGAAGATCGAGGCCAAGCTCGAGACGATGGCGCGGGGCGATCGCGAGATCGGCCGCTACATCGTCGACAATCCCGACCAGATGCTGCGCCTGTCGACGGCGGCGCTCGCGGCCGAGATCGGCCGCAGCCAGTCGAGCGTCGTCAAGTTCAGCCAGAAGCTCGGCTATGCCAGCTACCAGGATCTGAAGCTTGCCGTCAGCGAGGCCAAGGCGCAGGAATGGCAGGTGCCGGCCGGCGTCATCCACGGTTCGATCGAGGTCGGCGACAGCCATCAGGTCATCCTCAGGAAGCTGATCGGCAGCAAGCTTCTGTCGATGCAGCAGACTGTAGCCGCCAACAGCGAGCGGATCCTTTCCCGGGCGCTGGATCTGCTGGATCGCGCGCGCCGCATCCATCTGGTCGGCGTCGGCGCCTCCTCGCTGGTGGCGCGCGATTTCTCCTACAAGCTGATGAAGCTCGGCCGCAATGTGCTGCACGACAGCGACAGCCACATCCAGATGGCCAATGTCTCGACGCTCGGGCCGGATGACGTGCTGTTCGCGCTCTCCCATTCCGGCGCCAGCATCGAGACCTTGCGCATCGCCGAGCTGGCCCGCAAGCGCGGCACCACGGTGATTGCCGTCACCGGCCTGCACGACAATCCGCTGAGCCGCGTCGCCAACATCCGCCTCTACACCATCGCCGACGAGGAGCGCGCGCGTTCCTCCTCGATCACCGCGCGCGACGCGCAGCTGACCCTGACCGACCTTCTGTTCCTGCTGCTGGTGCAGCGCCAGCCCGACGCCAACGACCATATCCACAACAGCGAGGCGGCGGTCTCGGTGCTGAAGGCGGAACGGTCCTAGGAAGTCGTGCAACCCGGGTTGAGCCAGGCCGTTCGGATTTGCATGCCAGCTTCTTGCGAGGCAGGCCTTTGGTATCCACGTCCTCCTGACGCAGGCACCGGAGCAGGCCTTCTTGCCCCTTGTCGTCGAAGGCGCGACGCTGCAGGCGGAAAGACGTTTGCAAGGAGGACAACATGGCAACCGATGTCGCGGTGATCGCAGGGGCGGGGCAGGGCTTGAGCGCCTCGCTGGCGCGTCTCCTGACCAAGGAAGGCTTTCGGGTGGTGCTGGCCTCGCGCAACACCGGCAAGCTCGCCTCGCTGGTCGAAGAAACCGGCGCTCTGGCCGTCGAGACCGACGTCGCCGATGCTGCGTCGGTGGCCAGGCTGTTCGAGGCCGCCGACAAGGCGGGCCCTCTTGCGCTTGCCGTCTTCAATGCCAGCGGACGCACGCGCGGACCGATCGCCGAGCTCGACCCGGACGCGGTGAAACAGGCGCTGCTGGTGGGCGCCTATGGTGGCTTCCTCGTCGGCCAGCAGGCGGCGCGGCGGCTGCTGGCGCGCGGTTCCGGCTCGATCCTGTTCACCGGCGCTACGGCCAGCCTCAAGGGTTTCTCCGGATCGGCCGGTTTCGCCATGCCGAAATTCGGCCTGCACGGACTGGCGCAGTCGATGGCGCGCGAGCTCAGCCCAAAGAACATCCACGTTGCGCATTGCATCATCGACGGCCAGATCGAGCCGCCCGGACAGGCGACCGAGCCGGACCAGCCGGATCGCCGCCTGTCGCCGGACGCGATCGCCGAGACCTATCTCGCTGTCCACCGCCAGCACCGCAGCGCCTGGAGCTTCGAGGTGGAGCTCAGGCCCTGGGTCGAGACGTTCTGACTTCCCGACCGTGGCCGCGCCGCCGATTCCAGGCGGCGCCTCCCGCCGCTCACCCGCACCCGGCGGGCGTGCTCGCTGTCGTGAAATCTTTGAGAGAATATTTCCTGCTCGGTTCCTGAGAAGAAAAGCAGTTCTTTGATCGGACGCCCAGCATTGCCGATGCTGTCATCAAGGCTTCGCATTCCGCCAAGCCGAAACGATTTCGGGATCGCAAGGAAAGAACCATGTCCGGACACGGCAACGCTTCAAAAACTCTCGTTACGTCAATCACCAGGCGCGCCGGACTTGCGGCGCTTCTTGCCTCGGCGCTTGCTGTTGTCGGCCTCACAACGCCGACGCCCTCCTTCGCCGAGGACAAGAAGGCGATCAAGGTCGGCATTATCAGCGGCGAGGACGAGGATGTCTGGCGTGTCGTCGTCGCCCAGGCGGCCGAGAAAGGCCTCACCATCGAGACCGTCGTCTTCAACGACTACACCCAGCCGAACGAGGCGCTGGAACGCGGCGAGATCGACGCCAACGCCTTCCAGCACAAGCCCTATCTCGACAACCAGATCAAGACGCAAGGCTATCACATCGTCCCCGTCGGCTATACCGGCGTCTGGCCGATCGGCCTCTATTCGAAGAAATACACCAAGGTCGCCGACCTGCCGGAAGGCGCCGTCATCGGCCTGCCCAACGATCCGTCCAACGAGGGCCGCGCCCTGCATGTGCTGCAGAACGAGGGCGTGATCAAGCTGAAGGACGGCACCGGCATCCTGGCGACCACCGCCGACATTTCGGAAAACCCGAAGAAGGTCGCCATCAAGGAACTCGATGCCGGCATCGTTGGCCGCTCGGTCGAGGATCTCGACGCCGCCGTCGTCAACACCGACTGGGCGTTGAAGAGCGGCCTCGGTCCCGACAACCGCATTGCCCAGGAGCCGGTGGCCGACAATCCCTACCGCAACTTCATCGCCGTCAAGGTCGGCAGCGAGAACGAACCCTGGGTGAAGACGCTGGTCGCGTCCTACCAGAACGAAACGGTGAAGGCCGAATTCGACAAGGTCTACAAGGGCACCGGCATCAGCGCCTATTGATCGGCGCCTGGCTTGCAGCAGCAGGCGGCCCGCTGTTCGGCGGGCCGCCATCGCGTTTGCGGATCGCTGAAACGGAAACAAAGATGAACCAGCATGTCACGGCCGAAGTGGCCGATCCGGCGCACAGCCCTCCGGCAGATCGGGAAGATGTCGTCCGCCTCGTCGACCTGAAGCGCCGTTTCGGTGCGACGCCGGCGCTCGACGGCGTCTCGCTGACGGTGCGCAAGGGCGAGATATTGGGCATTATCGGCCGCAGCGGCGCCGGCAAGTCGACGCTGATCCGCTGCCTGAACGGGCTGGAGCGCCCGGATGCCGGCGCGGTGTTCATCGAGGGCCGCGAGATCGGCCGCCTCGGCGAGCGCGACTTGCAGCCGCTGCGCCGCCGCATCGGCATGATCTTCCAGCATTTTAATCTGCTCTCGGCCAAGACCGTCGAGGACAATGTGGCGCTGCCGCTCAAGATCGAGGGCCGGCCCAGGGCCGAGCGTCTGGCGCGCGCGGCGGAACTTCTCGACCTCGTCGGCCTGTCGGAGAAAGCAAAAGCCTATCCGGCCGCGCTGTCGGGCGGCCAGAAGCAGCGCGTCGGCATCGCCCGGGCGCTCGCCGCGCGCCCCGCGCTGTTGTTGTCCGACGAGGCGACCTCGGCGCTCGACCCAGAGACGACGCGCTCGATCCTCGCTTTGCTCAAGGACATCAACCGGCGGCTCGGCCTCACCATCCTGCTCATCACCCACGAGATGGAGGTGATCCGCTCGATCGCCGACCGCGTCGCGGTGATCGATGCCGGGCGGATCGTCGAGGAAGGCCCGGTCTGGTCGGTCTTCGCCGATCCGAGGTCCGAGATCACCAGGAGCCTGCTCGGCGGCATCCGGCCGCAACTGCCTGATGAGATCGCCAGCCGGCTCGTTCCGGCAGGCGGCGACGAGACGATCCTGAGGATCGATGTCGCAGGCGAGGCCGCGCGCGGCCCGCTGCTGTCGGACCTCGCCACTGCGGTGCCGGGACCTTTTCGCCTCGTCCATGGCGGTATCGATCATGTCCAGCAGCAGCCTGTCGGCACTTTGTTCCTCGCCGTGCCCGGCAACGATGCCGATCGACTGCCGAATCTGATCGCGTTCCTGGAGGCCCGCGAGGCGCGGGTGGAGGTGCTTGGCCATGTCGCCGGTTCTGTTTGAGCTTCTCCTCCGTTCGATCTGGGAAACGGTGCTGATGACCGGAGCCTCCGGCCTCATCTCGCTGGTCTTCGGCCTGCCGCTCGGCCTGGCGCTGGTCGCCACCGATCGCGGCGGCATCGCCGAAAGCCTGTGGGTGAACCGCGCCCTCGCGGCGGTCATCAACGGCTTCCGCTCTGTCCCCTTCATCATCCTGCTCGTCGCCTTGATCCCGGTCACGCGGCTGATCGTCGGCACCTCGATCGGCACCTGGGCGGCTATCGTGCCGCTGTCGATCGCCGCCACGCCCTACTACGCGCGCATCGCCGAAGTGTCGCTGCGCGAGGTGGACCACGGCCTGATCGAGGCGGCGCGCGCCATGGGCGGCAACCGCTGGACGATCATCCGCGAGGTGCTGGTGC
>NZ_RZOF01000374.1:0-5920 GCF_003998955.1 Mesorhizobium sp. M4B.F.Ca.ET.017.02.2.1
TTCGAGGTTAAGAGCCGCACGGGACCGATTTCCGGCACAGTGACGGTGGAGACGATCGGGCTCGACAATCCGACGGTCGCGCCGCTGATCGCGGGCAAGATCACCGCCAAGGTCGCCGGCACCCTTGCCGCCGACGCGATCACGATCGACAGCGGCTCGGTGCAGGGCGCGGCGCTGGACAGCGCCTTCAACGGCCGCGTGTCGTTCGCCGATGGCGCCATCGACCTCAACCTTAAGGCGGACGCCCTCTCGGCGGCTTTGCCGGCGGCCGCGCGCGGCGTGCTGGCCGAGCGGACGCAGCTCAGCGCCACGCTGAAGCGGGATACCCATGGCGGCGTCACCATCAATCCGGTCAAGCTTGCCTCCGGCGCGTTGACGGCCGACGGGCAAGCCAGCCTCGCCGACAACAAGCTCAGCGCCGACATCAAGGGCGCGCTGGCCGATATCTCGCTGCTGTCGAAGGACGCCAAGGGCGCGATTGCCTTCGCGCTCAATGCGCAAGGGCCAAGCTTGGCGCCGGACCTGTCGTTGACGGTGGACAGCGACCGGCTTTCGGTAGCGGCGCGCGAGATCACCGGGCTGAAGCTGACCGCCACCGGTAAGGCCGATGCCGCCAACCCGGCCGCGAATGTGCAACTGACCGGCAATGTCGCCGGACAGGCATTGCAAGGCAGCGCGGTGCTGGCGACAACCGATGGCAAGAGCGCGATCAACGGGCTGCTCCTGTCGCTCGGCAAGAACCGGATCTCCGGCGACCTCGCGCTTGACGAGGCCTTCGTGCCGGCCGGCACCATCGCGCTCGACCTGCCCGATATCGGCCCGCTGGCGGCGCTGGCGCTGGAAAAGGCCGAAGGCGACGTGCGCGGCACCATCGCCTTCACCAAGACGGCCAACGGCCCCAACGTCACCGTCGAGGCGACGACCGCCGCAATTTCGCGTGGCGACCTCTCGGCCAGGAACGTCGCCATCGACGCGCTGGTCGCCAATTACCTGGCCGCCCCGGTGATCTCCGGCAAGGTCCGCGCCGACAGTGTCACCTCGGGCGGCACCGTGGTCAGCGGCATCAATGTCGACCTGAAGCGCGACGGCGACTGGACCGGCTTTTCCGGCGGCGCCACCGTCAAGGATATTCCGGCCAAGGCCGCCGGGCGGGTGAAGGTGGCGAATGGCACCACGACCATCGAGCTCGCCTCGGGTCAGGCGACCGTGCAAGGCATCAAGGCGGCGATCGCGCAGGCCTCGACGGTCAGTATCGCCAACGGCACGACGAGCCTGGACAGGCTGGTGCTCAATCTCGGCGGCGGCACCGCGACTGTGACCGGCAAGGTCGGACAGGCGCTCGATATCAATGCCGCGCTGTCCAAGGTGCCGGCTTCGCTCGCCAACAGTTTTTCGCGCGGCCTTGATGCTGCAGGTTCCATCTCCGGTACGGTCAAGGTGACCGGTGCGCCGGCCAATCCCTCGGTTGCCTTCAAGATCGACGCCGGCGGCGTGCAGACCGCGCAGACGCGGAGCGCCGGCCTCGGCGGCATGAATATTTCCTCGTCGGGAACGTTCGCCGGCAAGAAATTCACCTTCGACGCCAACATCAGCGACGGCGCAGGGCTTGGCCTGAAGGGCGGCGGCTCGGTGACGACGGCGGGAACGCCGGCGCTGGTACTCGACTTCTCCGGCAAGGTGCCGTTCTCCTTCCTTGCCGCCAAGCTCGCCGCGCAGGGCCTGTCGCTGAGCGGCACCGCCAACGTCAATGTCCAGGTGCGCGGCCCGGCGACGTCGCCGGTCATCGGCGGCACGGTCAGCACGTCGGGCGCCCGGCTGGTCGACGCGCGCTCCGGCCTTGCCGTCAACGATATCGCCGCCGACGTCTCGATCGGCTCCGGCGTGGCCAGGATCAATCGCCTGACCGGCACGCTGTCGACGCGCGGCAGCCTGTCGGCCAGCGGCACGGTCGGCATCAATCCGGCGCAAGGGTTCCCGGCCGATCTTTCGGTCAAGCTCACCGACGGCCGCTACACGGACGGCCGGGTGGTGACCGCCAATCTCGGCGGCGACCTGACCATCAAGGGGCCGCTCGTCTCGGCGCCGGTGGTCGCGGGCACCATCAACCTGGCCAAGACCGTCATCACCGTACCCGAGAAGCTGCCGGGCTCGCTGGCGGCGCTCAACGTCAAGCACAAGGGCGCGCCGGCCGCGGTGCGCGCACAGGACAAGGCGCTGCGCCCGGCTTCAGCCAGCGGCAGCAGCGGCGGCGGCGGCGGTCTTGCCCTTGACGTCACCGTCAATGCGCCGAACCAGATCTTCATCCAGGGGCGGGGCGTCGACGCCGAGCTTGGCGGCTCGCTCAAGCTGACCGGCCCGGCATCCTCGCCGCATGCGGTCGGCACCTTCACCCTGCAGCGCGGGCGGCTGTCGATTCTCGCCAAGCGGCTGACCTTCACCGAAGGCACGGTCGGCTTCTCCGGTTCGCTGGTGCCTTATCTCAACCTGACGGCGACCACGACGACGAGCAGCGCCACCGTCACCATCGTCGTGTCGGGCGAGGCGACCAACCCGAAATTCACTTTCTCCTCGGTTCCGGCGCTGCCGGAGGACGAGGTGCTGGCGCAGCTGATCTTCGGCCGCTCGATGTCGAACCTGTCGCCGCTGCAGATCGCGCAGCTGGCGGAGGCCGCCGCGCAACTGGCCGGCGTCGGCGGCTCGACCTCGCTGCTCGAGAACCTGCGCAGCGCGATCGGCGTGGACGACCTCGACGTGACCACCGACGAGAAGGGCGGCACCGCCGTCTCGGCCGGCAAATACCTCAACGACCGCACCTATGTGACGATCCAGAAGGGCGACAAGCCGGGTTCCGGCAAGGCGGCGATCGACCTCAATGTCGGGCGCGGCGTCAAGCTGCGTGGCGAAGCCACCGATGCCGGCGAAGCCAAGGGCGGCATCTTCTACGAGCGCGAATACTGAAGCGGGAGCAGGAAGGGCAGCCTTTGGCGCTATCGCAGCAGGCGGCTGGCGCTGTCCTATGCCGCTTGAATGTCTCAGTTTATTCGTTTGCGCATATTCGAATGAAATCTGCGACGCAGTAGCAAATTTGCGTCAAGACTGTCGCTATCGCGCGAACCGCCCTCCTTCCAAAGTTGCACATTCGCCAACATGTTCCCAGTCCAGACCGTCTTTGACATCACGGTCCGGATGCGGAATGTTACAAGGCGGAAAGCCAACAATGGGAGTTAATCATGGCAATCTACAAATCTAACGGTGACCGCGTTCCGGATCACATCCTGGCCATGGCCGAAGAAGCCAAGGCAGGCAAGGTGGACCGCCGCGAATTCCTGGCGCTCGCCAGCGTCTTCGGCGCCACCACGGCGATGGCCTACGGCATGCTCGGCCTCGCCGATCCGACCCCGGCAAGGGCCGAGGACGTGCAGGGCAAGAAGGGCGGCACGCTGAAGGTCGCGCAGTGGATCAAGGATCCTAAGGATCCGCGCAAGGCCGACTGGTCGGAAATCGCCAATGCCGAGCGCCAGGCGCTCGAGCCGCTGGTCAAGTACACCACCGAATATACGTTCCGCCCCTATCTGCTGGAAAGCTGGGACGTGAACGACGACGCCACCGAGTACACGCTGCATGTGCGCAAGGGCGTGACCTGGTCGAACGGCGATGCCTTCACCGCCGATGACGTCATCTTCAACCTGAAGCGCTGGGCCGACAAGAAGGCCGAAGGCAATTCGATGCCTGGCCGTCTCGGCACCCTGGTCAAGGACGACAAGCTGGACGAAAGCGCCGTCACCAAGGTCGACGACCTGACGATCAAGCTGAAGCTCGGCAAGCCCGACATCGCCCTGATCCCGAACATGTGCGACTATCCGGGCCTGATCGTCCACAAGACCTTCGACGAGAAGGGCGGCGACTTCAAGGCCTGCCCGATCGGCACCGGCCCGTTCGAGCTCGTGTCCTACGATGTCGGCCAGAAGGTGGTCTACAAGCGCCGCGAGGACAACAAGTGGTGGGACGGTGAAGTCTTCCTCGACGGCATCGAGTTCATCGACTACGGCACCGATCCGGCGGCCATGGTCAGCGCCTTCGAGGCGGGCGAAGTCCACACCAATTTCGAGACCTCGGCCGACTATGTGTCGATCCTCGACGGCATGGACCTGGTGAAGTCCGAAGTGGTGACGGCGTCGACCATCGTGTGCCGCACCAACGTCAACAACAAGCCTTACGACAACCAGAAGGTCCGCAACGCGCTGCAGCTCGCGGTCGACAACAATGTCGTCCTCCAGCTCGGCTACGGCAATGCGGGCACGGTCGCCGAGAACCATCACGTCTGCCAGATCCATCCGGAATACTTCGAGCTGGCAAAGGTGGCGCGCGATCCGGCCAAGGCCAAGGCACTGCTGGCGGAAGCCGGCCAGGCCGACTTCGAGCATGAGCTGATCACGGTCGACGAGGACTGGCACAAGAACACCGGCGATGCGATCGCCGCGCAGATGCGCGACGCCGGCATCAAGGTGAAGCGCACGGTGCTGCCGGGCTCGACGTTCTGGAACGACTGGACCAAGTATCCGCTGTCGATGACCAACTGGAACATGCGTCCGCTCGGCGTCCAGGTGCTCGCGATCGGCTACCGCTCCGGCGAGGCGTGGAACGAGACGGCCTTTGCGAACGCCGACTGGGATGCCAAGCTCAATGCCGCGCTGGCCGTCGCCGACGCCGCCAAGCGCAAGGAGATGATGAAGGACATCGAGCAGATCCTGCAGGATTCCGGCGTCATCATCCAGCCCTACTGGCGCAAGCTCTACAGCCACTCGGTCAAGGCGGTGCAGAACTACAAGATGCACCCGACCTTCGAACGCGACTATGGCAAGGTCTGGCTCGACCAGGCGTGATCGGACCGATTGGGGAAGGGGCTTGCCCCTTCCCCTCACTCCCCGCACAATGCAGGAACCGGAAGCCGGCGCCTTGAGAAGGCGTGGATTCTTCCGGCAACGGCGTGCAACGAAAAACAGGGTTGATCGCATCCGAGGGTCCGTTTGAAAGGCAGCCCGGCCGCTAGTGGCCGATCTGGTTCGCAGACAGGCTCCAACCCCAACCAGACCGGCAGGGGGCCGCCATGCTTTCCTTCATCCTCAGGCGTCTTGGCACGATGGCATTGACGATGCTGTGCCTGACTCTGATCGTCTTCTTCCTGATCAATCTCAACCCGAACCTGAAGAAGTTGGCGATCAGCCAGACCGAAATGCACACATCTGCCGAGCAGCTCGAGGACTGGCTGGTCAACCACGGCTACCGGCAGAATTTCTTCGTCCGCTATGGCCAGTGGCTGGGCGTGCTGCCCAAGCAGCCGGTGACCGACCCGGCGACGGGCAAGCCGACGCAGCGTTTCGCCTTCTGCAACGATCCGGTCGAGCCGACATTCTCCGGCGTGCTGCAGGGCGATTTCGGCTGTTCGACCAAGTTCAAGACGACCGTGGCCTCGAAGCTGTTCCCGGCGCTCAGCGCCACCGGCATCCTGATGTTATGCGTGCTTGCGGTGATGGTGCCGATCTCGCTCTTGATCGGCATCCTGGCCGGCATGCGCGAGGGCTCGCGCACCGACCGCACGCTGTCGGTCGCCTCGATCGCGTCGACGGCGACGCCGGAATATGTTTCCGGCGTCATCTTCACCGTCATCTTCGCGTCCTGGCTCGGCTGGCTGAACGGCTCGGCCGCCTCGGCTAGCCAGGGCATCACCTTCTATAATTTCACGCTGCCTGTGATGACGCTGGCGATCTACGGCATCGGTTACATTGCCCGCATGACCCGCGCCTCGATGGTCGAGGTGATGACGCAGCAATATATCCGCACGGCCCGCCTCAAGGGCCTCTCCTTCGGCAGCGTGGTGGTCAAGCACGCGCTGCGCAACGCGCTGATCGCGCCGTTCACC